>JAYWHZ010000053.1:0-4818 GCA_043777395.1 Bacteroidota bacterium | reverse complement strand
AGTAAATTTGATGAAGCAATGGTGCTTTACAAAGCCCAATTAAACAGTATCAACGTCGATTTTGACGAAACACAACTCACAGCCGTAGCCAAAGGTCTGGGACCGTCTATCTACAACAAAGATTCTTCTACCGTTTCGGGTTCGGACGATACTGAATTAGAGCGTGTGAAAGCCAATTTTTTAATTAAGAAATTAGGTATGGAAGACAGCCCTGCACTGATGGAAGCAGTCAGAGAGGTTTGTGTTCAACTGGGTACGAGCAACCGCAGCAAATACCGTGCGGTGGTGTACTATCTCTTGGCTCAAAAATTTGGCAAAACCCTGTAAACCAATTCGTGTTTTAGACCGATAGCGTTTAAGTTTTCAATTGTTCAAAACCATAAACCTCAACCCTACTAACGTGTTTAGAAAAGTTGGGGGTTTGTGGCGTTTTATAAAAATATTTTATTTGAGAATGAACACACAACGAAGTCATCATTAAAAGTGTTTGTGTATATCAAAAACCACATCACAATGAAAATAATTGCCCTGATACTACTTTTTCAATGTACTTTTGTAGAATATTTGGTAGAAAAAACGCCTATTTTGACGCTCACCGTTACCAACTTTGAGAGCAACGCAGGCAAAGGATTCGTTAGGATAAAAAAATCTGACAAAACAATCGTCAAGCAGCTCGTGTGTCCTATCGTGGGCAAACAAATTCAAACCCAAATAAATGACTTGCAGTCAGGCACTTACAGCGTAGAGGTCTATCACGACAAAAACAACAACCAACGATTGGACAAAAACCTGCTCGGCATACCAAGCGAAAAGATAGGCGTTTCAAACAACATAAAAATAAGGCTTTTGCCACCCACTTTTGAACAAATGAAGTTTGAACTCACACAAGACAAACACATCACCATCAGGCTCGAAAAAATATTATAAACCCACAGCGTTTTTGCCAAACTAACCATCAATCAATCCATTAAAAAATAAATAAAACAAACATATATGAGTCAATTTTCTTGGAAACCCATCACCACATTTGAAGATATAAGATTTGAATTCTTTGAAGGCATTGCCAAAATAACCATCAACCGCCCCGAAGTTTACAACGCTTTTCGACCCAAAACCATCGTCGAAATGATAGAAGCCATGAACACCTGCCGCTACGACAACACCATCAACGTGGTGGTTATCACGGGCGAAGGCGACAAAGCCTTTTGTAGCGGCGGCGACCAAAACGTCAAAGGTGTAGGCGGCTACATAGACGAAACGGGCGTGCCACGCCTCAATGTGTTGGACCTCCAAAGGCAAATTCGCTCGCTGCCAAAACCCGTCATAGCCATGGTCAATGGCTACGCCATCGGGGGCGGACACGTCCTACACGTGGTTTGCGACCTGACGATAGCCTCCCAAAACGCCCGTTTTGGACAAACAGGACCCAAAGTGGGCAGCTTCGACGCAGGCTTCGGCTCGTCCTATCTGGCTCGGCACGTGGGGCAAAAAAAAGCCCGTGAAATATGGTTTCTGTGCCTACAATACACCGCCGACGAAGCCCAAAAAATGGGCATGGTCAATAAGGTTGTGCCACTCGAAGAACTCGAAAAAACCACCGTCGAATGGTCTAAAACAATGATGATGAGAAGCCCTCTGGCACTCCGAATGATAAAAATGGGGCTCAACGCCGAACTCGACGGGCAAGCAGGCATACAAGAACTTGCCGGCAACGCAACCCTACTCTACTACCTGACCGAAGAAGCACAAGAAGGCAAAAAAGCATTTCTCGAAAAAAGAGACCCCGATTTTCAACAATTCCCAAAATTTCCTTAACACTTAAATATCTAATACTTTTAAACAACTCAAATAAAACAACACCACAATCAATCACTGTCTTTAAAAATACCGTTACGATGAATAAAATTATACGCCTACTCTTTATAACCATCTGCTTGTTTGGCACACACGCCCAAGCCCAAACCATATCGGCTGGCAGTGCGACTTCTTTTTGTACAGGCGGCAACACAATCCTTACCGCCAACACCGGCACAAGCTACCAATGGCGGCTCAACGGCGCAAACATCGTGGGGCAAACAAACCAAACCTACACCGCAAACGCAACAGGAAACTACGCTTGTATCATCGTGGGTGGAGCCAATCCCGGAACATCAAACACCATTGCCGTTACCGCCAACGCATTTCCGGTAGCAAACACCATTGCCACAGGACCAACCACCTTTTGTATGGGTGCAAACGTGGTGCTATCTGCCAACACAGGTGCCGGATTGTTATATCAATGGCAACAAAACGGCACCAACATCACCACCGCCAATACAGTCAATTATACCGCCACAACATCGGGAAACTACACCTGTATCATAACCCAAAACAACTGCTCCACAACCTCAAATGCCATTGCCATTACCGTCAATTCATTTCCCAACATAGCCATAACAGCAGGTTCAAGCCCCACAACGTTTTGCCTTGGCTCAAACGCAGTACTCAACGCCACAGCATCGGGAACGGGAATAACCTATCAATGGCAACAAAACAACACCAACATCGTAGGGGAAACCAGCACAAGCTACACCGCAAACACCACCGGAAACTACACCTGCATAGCAACCCAAAATGGCTGCCCAACAACCTCAAACACCATTGCCATCACCGCCAACACCGTGCCAAGTGCCAACATCAGTCCCGCAGGCACAACAACGTTTTGTAGCGGCAGCAGCGTGATACTCAACGCCAACACCGGCTCGGGACTCGCCTACCAATGGCAACAAAACGGCACCAACATTGCCAATGCCAATACCGCCAACTACACCGCAAACACATCGGGAAACTACACCTGCGTGGTAACACAAGGCACTTGCCCAGCAACCTCAAACACCATTGCCGTTGCCGTCAATGCCATTCCAAATGCCATCATTGCTCCAGCAACCACAACCACATTCTGCACAGGCTCTACCGTTGTCCTCAATGCCAACACCGGCACAGGGCTTGCATACCAATGGCAACTCAACAACACCAACATCACTACGCAAACCAACGCATCGCTAATCGCCTCAACATCAGGAAACTATCAATGTATCATCACACAAAACGGCTGTTCGGCAACCTCCAACACCATTGCCGTTACAGTCAATACACCACCGCAAGCCAGCATCATCGCAAGCGGAACAACAACGTTTTGTAGCCCAAGCACCGTGCTGCTC
Source organism: Bacteroidota bacterium (assembly GCA_043777395.1). Taxonomy (GTDB): domain Bacteria; phylum Bacteroidota; class Bacteroidia; order UBA7662; family JAYWHZ01; genus JAYWHZ01. The sequence goes on along the minus strand of JAYWHZ010000053.1, from coordinate 1,618 downwards.
TCTGCCAACACCGGCACGGGACTCACCTACCAATGGCAACAAAACGGCACCAACATTGCCAATGCCAATACCGCCAACTATACCGCCAGCAACACAGGTAGCTACGCCTGCATCGCTACGCAAAACGGCTGCTCCACCACCTCAAACGCCATTGGCATCACCGTCAATACACCGCCTTCTGCCACCATAACAGCCGCAGGACCAACCACCTTTCCATCAGGCTCAAACGTTGTCCTCAATGCCAATACTGGTGTTGGAATCTCCCATCAATGGCAACAAAACGGCATCAACATATCGGGTGCTACCAACGCCACCTACACCGCCACAACATCAGGAAATTTTCAATGCATCACAACCCAAAATGGCTGCCCCACAACTTCAAACGCCTTGACGGTAAATGTCTTGCCAAGCTCTGCATTCCAAATCAATGCCGGCGGACCAATCACCTTTTGTAGCGGCGGCAACGTTGTTTTGACGGCAAGCACAGGCACCGCCTACCAATGGAAACTAAACGGCACAACACTCGCAGCTGCCACAAGCCAAAACCTTAGCATAACCACCAGTGCAGGCATTTACACTTGCGACATCACCGTGTCGGGCGTTACCAACACCTCAAACACCATCACCATCACCATTACCCCACTCCCAACATCAACAATATCGGCAAACAATCCACTCAATTTTTGCATTGGGGGCAATGTCGTATTATCTGCCAACACAGGCACAGGACTCGCCTACCAATGGCAACAAAACGGCATCAACATATCATCTGCCAACAACGCAACCTACACAGCCACCGCATCGGGCAACTACACGTGTGTCGTAACCCAAAATGGTTGTTCAAAAACGAGTTTGCCCCTCGCCGTCGTTGTAGATACACCACCCACAGCAACCATCACCGCCGCAGGTACAACAACCTTTTGCAGCAGCAGCAGTGTGGTCATCAATGCCTTTGCAGGAGCAGGCTACACCTATCAATGGCAAAACAATGGCACAACCATCGTAGGAGCAACAGCCGCAAACTATACCGCCTTTACATCGGGAAGCTACACGTGTATCATCAGTTTAGGCACTTGCATACTGACCAGCAACGCCATATCCGTTACAGTCAATCCCACCCCAACAGCCAATATAACCACCACCGGACAAACAACAATCTGCTCGGGAAACACTGCAATACTCGCCGCAAACACAGGAGTGGGTCTGACCTATCAGTGGCAAAACGGCGGTGTCAATATAACTGGGGCAACAAGCTCAAACTATTCGGCAACCTCCAACGGTACATACGCCTGCACAGTGGCAAGCAGCGGTTGCTCGGCTACCTCAAATGTCATTACCATCGTCGTAACACAATCGCCTACGGCATCTGTCAATGCTGGTGGCTCAACCACGTTTTGTAATGGCAACTCGGTGCTTTTGACCGCCAATACAGGCACAGGACTCACCTACCAATGGCAACAAAACGGTGTCAATATTTCTACTGCAACCAACGCCACGTACACCGCCACCACATCGGGCGATTTTACGTGCGTTGTAACTCAAAACAATTGCCCAACCAATTCAAATACCATCACCGTAACAGTCAATTCATTGCCCACGGCAGCCATCACCGCCGCAG
>JAYWHZ010000052.1:0-4822 GCA_043777395.1 Bacteroidota bacterium | reverse complement strand
GTTATTGAAAAATATTTTTTTAGGTATCATACTTTTGTTACCACAACCAAATTATTAAATTTAAAACATTAAAAAACCATCAAACAAGCTTTGTTTTCTTGAATAAAAAAATGAAAAAAATCAATTGTATTTAACATAATTAAAATTATTGAAACTATACTTTTTTGGAAATCACAAACAAACCCACAACGGTAAAAAACCCATTGACCAGCAGCAACTCGAGACCGAAGGCATAGCCTCCAAACCATGTTTTGGCTTTGCTATCGAGCAAAAAACAGAGTAGGGGAGCCGCCACACACACAAACGGTACGAGGGCATCGGTGGTTTTTCGTTTCACAAAAATCCCAAAAATAAACAAACCTAAGATGGGTCCGTAGGTGTAGTTTGCCAATCGCAGCACCGTGTCAATAACCGCCGCTTGGTTGGTGGCTCTAAACACCAAAATAATACCCAACAGCAACACCGCAAACCCAATGTGAATGCCGTGTCTGAGTCGGCTTTTTGCCGCTTCGCTGCTGAGCTGGTCTGCTTGCAAAAAATCGATGTAGAACGAGGTCGTGAGGGTCGTCAAAACACTGTCTGCACTCGAAAACGTGGCGGCGGTCAAGCCTACAATGAACACCAAACCCGCAAAAATGCCCAGATGCTCCAATGCCAGCATAGGAAACAAACGGTCGGTTTTTTCGGGAATGGCAATGCCTTTTTGCGTCGCATAGAGATAGAGCAAAGCCCCCAAAGTAACAAAAAATACATTCACAAACGTAATCATCAAGGTCGTGAGGTAGATATTTTTTTTGGCTTCGCCCAATGATTTACAGCTCAAATTTTTCTGCATCATACTTTGGTCAAGCCCCGTCATAGTCAAACAAATAAACGCTCCGCCAATAAACTGTTTCCAAAAATAGGACTTCGCTTTCCAATCCCAAAAGAAAATTTGGCTATAAGGGCTATCTTTCACTTCGCCCAAGAGCGTAAAAATATTTTTATCTAAGCCATTGCAAATCACAAAAATAGAAACGACGACCGCCCCCAACAAAAAAGTACTCTGAAAAGCATCTGTCCAAACCAAAGTTTTGATGCCGCCCTTGTAGGTATAAAACAAAATAAGACCGATGATAATGCACACCGACAAGGCAAATGGCACACCCAAAGCATCAAATACAAACAATTGAATGACGCTCGCCGTCAAAAACAACCTTGCCCCAGCACCCAAAAGCCGAGAAACAATAAAGAAAAACGAGGCGGTCTTCTGTGTAAAACGACCAAAATATTGGGCATCACCCAAAAAAGTATAGATAGAAGTCAGTTTCAAACGGTAATACAAGGGCAAAAGCACCTCCGCAATCGCCACATAACCTAAAATATATCCCAAAATGATTTGAATGTAGCCAAATTGAGACTTGCCCACAGCACCCGGAACAGATATAAAAGTAACGCCCGAAAGCGAATCGCTAATCATACCAAAAGCAACTAAAAACCAAATAGATTGTCTGTTGCCAACAAAATAACTCTCGTTGTTGGCATTTTTACTCGTAAAATAAGAAATAACAATCAAAGCACTAAAATATAAGCCAATAACTGCAAGAATAATGTAAGGGGTCATAAATGATTTTGAATTGAAAAAAAGGCACTTCCGAAAGCAAAAAACGTGCAAATATAAAGCAAATTATCAACATCAATACAATTAGTTTGAGACTCAAAAATCAGTTTGCTCCATTTCTATCTCCGATGATTTAAGATTTGCCAGCCCCGAAATCAGATTTTAAACCCCAAAAAATAAATAATCGATTATCTTCGCCCTAAAAAATAAAACCCAACCAAAAAATAAAATGACCTTAAACCTCAACTATGCCGAGCAGGGCGTTATCCAACTCTTAACCGATGTCGCTTTTTTTATTGGCAAAGAAAGCAAACGTTTCGACACCAAACACATCGAAACCAAAGCCGAAAACCCCAGCAATTTGGTCTCCTATGTCGATAAAACCGCAGAGCAAATGCTCGTCGAAGGCTTGACCATGATTGTGCCTTCGGCAACTTTTATCACCGAAGAAGCCACCGTAGCCCAAACCCACAACACCGACTTGGTTTGGATAATCGACCCCTTGGACGGAACCACCAATTTTGTGCATCGATTGCCCGTTTATTCCATTTCGGTGGCGCTCATGCAAGACAGCCAAATCGTGTTGGGCGTGGTCTATGACGTGTGTCGCCAACAATGTTTTTCGGCCATCAAGGGCGAAGGTGCAAAACAAAACGGGCAACCCATGCAGGTCTCAAAAGTCAAAACACTGACACAAAGTTTGCTTGCTACTGGCTTTCCCTATCGCCAATTTGACCAGATAGAACCCTATTTTGACCTCCTCAAAGACCTCATGAAAACCACGCAAGGCATCAGGCGGTTTGGCTCTGCGGCACTCGATTTGGCTTATGTGGCTTGGGGCTGTTTCGATGCCTACTATGAATACAACATTGAAACCTACGACATAGCGGCGGGCATCCTACTCGTCAAAGAAAGTGGAGGCAAAGTTACCGATTTTGAAGGAAAAGAAAATTACCTGTTTGGCAGGCAAGTCATCGCATCTAATGGCATTATTCATCAAGAACTCTTGCAAAAAATAGAGCAGCACTTTAGTATAATTTAATAACTAAAAATAATAGTAAAATAAAATTGCAACTAAAACATCGAAATTATAAATACTAAAATAAGTAGTTATACAATTGCAACTAAAATACAACGATTTATATTAACTAAAAATAATAGTAAAAATGATATTCTGTTGGGGTATAGATTGATTTTATGATTTGCTTAGCGAAACGGTATTTTTGTGCGTTATTATTCAAAAGCATAACCAATTTTCAGACCCACGATGGGCATCAGCCCCGAGTATCCAATGTTGGTTAGGTTGTTGGCATAGTTTCTGAATAATTTAATGTTATTTGGCACTTGTGCTTGTTGGTAGGCGATGCCTGCAAAATAATCTATAATCCAATTTTTGCTTTGGAGGAGTGGTTCCCTTTTGCCGATGGCGAGTTGGAGGGCATAGGCATTGGTTTTTCCAGACACGTTTTTATTGATGAAGCGGTAAAACACATTTCCATTTTCTTCAAAGGGCTCCCAGCCTCTTCCCAAAAATGATACCTCAAACCACTGAAATTGAGTGCCGATTTGCCAATAAAGATTTTTTTCGGGATTAAAAACGTGTTTGTAGCTTATGTTTAGCCCAAGTCCTTTTTTTCTGTCGTAGATACTGTCCGATATACTGGGTGTTCGAATGGCAAAATAGTTGGCGGTTTTGTCTTTATTAAAATTGCTGCGGTAAAACGTAGGCGAAAAAACAATGTATTGATGGTTAGACAAGCGTTTTTCGAGGTCTATGCGAAAGCCGCCATTGATTACAAAAAGAGGTTGAGCCGAAAGGGTAACATTTTTGTGAAGTGTTGCGGTTTGTCCATTTACTTTTTTCAACGGTATGGAGCATATCAAAATCCATATCCACAGCATCGGTAGGCACTTTATGTTCATCATCTCTAAAATTTATTGGTCTTTAAACTTATGAATTGGATAACTTTTGATGGGTTTGAATACAACGAAGCAGCCACCGTCTTTTTTATCAAACGGCACCTGCTTTTGTTTGGTTTTTATTATTTGACGATTTCCAGTTTGCTCAATTCTTGCAGACCGTTTGTTGCGTCGTAGGTATATTGATACAGCCCGTCGTCGGCGACCATGAGCAGTTTGTCGCCCATAGGTATTAGGTCGTTGGCGGGAATATTTTGGAAATGTTGGGTCAGTGTGATGTTGTTGGCGTTGGTGGCATTGAATAGTTTGAGACCATCGTCGCAAACAAACAAAGCGTTGTTTTGGATGCCCAAACCTTTTGGATTAACCATTTGGTAAGACCTGACTACTGCGGGTCGTGTAAGGTTTTGAATGTCTATGACCATGAGTTGGTTGGTGGTTCTGCCGCATCTGCCTTGCACGGAGCGGAGCGTGACGTAGGCGTATTTGTCGTCTGCCACCACGGGGTCGCAAGATAAAACGTGTACGATGTTGGCGAGGTATTGCGGTGTGGTCGGATTGCTTATGTTGTAAATAATCATGCCCATTTGCGAACCCAAAAAGAGGGCATCACCACGGGGAAATATGGTTTCTATCACGTTTCCGGGTCCTGTATTAATGCGAAATTTACTGTCGAGAGCAAGTTCATTGGCGTTCAGATTAAATACGTTGAGATTTTTGTCGTCTACCACATAGAGGTGGTCGCCGCTGATGGCAAATTTTGCTGTCGAGCCTGCGATGCCTGTCGAGGGGTTGCCGTTGCTTCCATTGGGCGACACCGCTCCGTTGCCCGATAGGGAAGAATCTGCACTACACGCCACGAGACTCACGAGAGCCGCTGCGATGAGCAAGGTATTGTAAAGTATCTTTTTCATTTGAGTTTTTCGTTGTTAAGATGGTTGATTGTTATTGTGTGGCTTTGACCCAACTGACTAAGATGGTGTTGGCTGGGCGATTTTTTTTCAGGTATTCGGTCGGGATAGCCAAGCCATCGGGTGGCAAGGGTTCAGGAAAAACATCTTTAACACGGTTTTTGACCACTGGGTTGGTCTTGTCTGTAATGTCTATTGAGATGAGGTCGGTAGCATTATCCACATAAAGTAAGTTGCCTTTGATAGCCATATCCATGGCACCCAAAACCTCTATGAAACCTGTTTTGATGGGTTTGGTCGGGTCGCTGTTGTCGATGATGTGAATGCCTCGGTGTTGGTCGCTAACGAAGATAAAGTTGTCTTTACTATAAATTTTTGAAGGAAACTTTAG
>JAYWHZ010000051.1:0-4823 GCA_043777395.1 Bacteroidota bacterium | reverse complement strand
TTCTACGACTTCCCGGGCGACGATATCCCTGTCGTGCAAGGCTCTGCTTTGGGTGCATTGAACGGCGACCCAAAATGGGTAGCAACCGTTATCGAACTCATGGCAAAAGTGGATGAGTATATCCCTATCCCGCCTCGTGCCAAAGATTTGGATTTCTTGATGCCCGTAGAAGACGTGTTCTCTATCACAGGTCGTGGCACAGTAGCCACTGGTCGTATCGAGCGTGGTGTCATCAACTCTGGGGATCCAGTTCAGATATTGGGCTTGGGCGGCGACCTAAAATCGACGGTTACAGGCGTTGAGATGTTTCGCAAAATCTTAGATTATGGTGAAGCAGGCGACAACGTTGGTTTGCTCCTCCGTGGTGTAGAAAAATCGGATATTCGCCGTGGTATGGTTGTTTGCAAGCCAAACTCGGTCAAGCCACACGCCAAATTTAAGGCTGAGGTCTATGTGCTTTCAAAAGAAGAAGGTGGTCGTCATACACCATTTTTTAACCGCTACCGCCCACAATTCTACGCACGTACAACAGACGTTACAGGCGAAATCACCCTTCCAGAAGGTGTAGAAATGGTTATGCCCGGCGACAACATCACCATTACGGTCGATTTGTTGAACCCAATAGCGATGGAAAAAGGCTTGCGTTTTGCTATCCGTGAAGGCGGACGCACAGTTGGTGCAGGTCAAGTAACAGAAATATTAGACTAATTAGCCGCCAAAATATTGGCTAATCGTGTCTGCTCAGAACAGTAGAAGGCGATATCATTCAACGTGGTATCGCTTTTTTTCTTGTTTAATATTTTTAATCTCCAATAACATTGATTGATGACGACTTACGAAATAAAATTACCACAGTTTGAAGGGGCTTTTGATTTATTACTTTTTTTTATTGAACGAGACGAGCTAAACATTCACGACATTCCAATTTCTAAATTAACCAACGATTTTTTGGCATACCTCAAAGCACTACAAACGCTCAACATCGACGTAGCAAGTGAGTTTATTTTAGTCGCCTCGACGCTCATGAAAATTAAAGCCAAAATGCTTTTGCCACGCAAAGAACTTGACGACAAAGGCAACGAAATTGACCCAAGACAGGATTTTGTAGAACGTTTGTTGGAATATAAAAAATATAAATCTATCGTTGTCGAACTGGGAACAATGGAAACCAACCGCCTGAACCTCGAAACCAGAGGCAACCTACTCGAAGAAATAGAAGCCATGGGGCAAGAAAATTCGTACCTTCAAGAACTTTCGCACCTCGATTTGTATAAACTCCTCAAAGCATTTCAAAAAGCCATCACCCGTTTTGAAACTTCACAAAAAGAACACAAACACATCGTTTTGACATACCCATATACCATCGAGACACAAAAAAAATATCTACTTTCATTGGTAAACCTGCAAGAAAAAACCTATTTTACGCAAATAATCGCCGCTTGCCGCCATAAAATTGAAGCCATCTACACGTTTTTGGCATTATTAGAATTGGTACAATACCAACAATTGAGCATGATTATGGACGAAGGTATCAACAATTTTTGTATCTTAGCTTATAAATCTGACAAAAACCTACTGATTTAACACAAACCATCAATCAAAACACCCCAACCCCTGCAAAGTAAAATGGAGATCAAAGACGTACTAAAAGAATTTAGCCCCCGAAAAATCATTATCCCGATATTAATTGGTCTGTCTGTTGCGGTTTTTATGGTCTGGCGTGAATATAACAGCAACCCGATCCTATTCAAAAACTTTGTTTGGACAAACAAAATCGCCTTGGGCATCTTGCTCGCTTGCTCAATGACTATTTTGAAAGATTTTTTTTATATGGTTCGCATACGCATCTTGACCGACCACAAAATAAACTGGAAACGCAGCTTCGGCATCATCATGCTCTGGGAATTCTCCTCTGCCATCACGCCTTCGGTGGTAGGCGGTACGGCTTTTGCCGTCTTTTTTCTCAACAAAGAAGGGCTGACAATCGGCAAAAGCACCGCCATAGCCCTGCTATCTGCTTTTTTAGATGAACTTTTTTTTATAATCATCACCCCCATTTTTATACTTCTGTTGGGTTTAGATGTCTTGTTTGTGAAAGAACTCAACAGCTTCGATTTTTTTGGACTCACCATCAACCCCAAAATCGGGTTCTACATCAGCTTTATCATCATTGCCATCTACACCATTTTGATAGGTTGGGGGCTACTCATCAACCCAAAACCATTCAAAAACTTTATCACCAAAATATTTAATATGCCTTTGCTAAGGCGTTGGAAAACCAAAGCCGTTGTAGAAATAAATAACATCGAACTGGCATCGCACGAAATGCAAAACAAAACAAAATCGTTTTGGATAAAAGCTTTCGGAGCGACGGCTTTGAGCTGGACCTGCCGCTATCTGCTCATCAATATGCTGGTGTTTGGCTTCAACGACGGCACGGTCGTCAATGGAATATACGAACACTTTGTCGTTTACGGTCGGCAAATCACCATGTGGATTATCATGCTCATTTCGCCTACGCCGGGCGGTAGCGGCATTGCCGAATTTGCCTTCGATGTGTTTCTGAAAGATTTTTTTCCCGCCGGGCTGTCGGGCATTCTATCGGTCTTGTGGCGGTTTGTGAGCTACTATCCTTATTTGATTATTGGGGCAATAATTTTGCCTCGATGGGTACAACAATACCGACAAAATAAAAATAATGCTTAACAATAAATTATAAAATGAAATTATTAGACCAAAAAATAGCCCTTATCACGGGTGCCACACGGGGCATCGGGCGAGGCATCGCCATAGAGTTTGCCAAACAGGGTGCAAACATAGCTTTTACCTATCTATCTTCTGCCCAACACGCCATCGAACTCGAAAACGATCTCAAAACGCACGGCATAAACGCCAAAGGATACCAATCAGATGCGTCGGATTATGTGCAAGCCGAAGAGTTAATCAACAACATAACAACTGATTTTGGTGGATTAGAAATCGTGGTTAATAATGCTGGCATCACCAAAGATGGTCTGCTGCTACGCATGAACGCCCAACAATGGCAACAAGTGATAGAAACCAACCTCAACAGCGTATTTAACATTACCAAACACGCCTCCAAGATACTAATCAAAAACCGAAAAGGGTCTATCATCAACATGACTTCCATCGTGGGCAGGCAGGGCAATGCCGGACAGGCAAACTACGCCGCCTCCAAAGCGGGTATTATTGGGTTTACACAGTCGATAGCCAAAGAATTGGGGTCTCGAAATATCCGCACCAACGCCATTGCACCGGGATTTATCGTTACCGAAATGACGGGCGAACTCAAAGCGGAGGTCATCGAGCAATGGAAAAAATCTATTCCGCTCCAGCGTGGCGGCACGCCGCAAGATGTGGCTAACCTCGCCGTGTTTTTGGCATCTGATATGTCCACTTACATCAACGGGCAAACCATAAACGTGTGTGGTGGCTTGCATGTGGGCTAAGGTTTATTGGCTCTGAAACGTCGAAAAAGACCATCAAAATCAAAAAAACGATTAACCAAAATCTGCTCTCGTCTCATAAAAATATAAGCCAAAACACTGCTGCTGACCACAAAAGAGATGCTCGCCGTTAGGCTTGCACCAAGCTGACCATGGGTTGGAATAAGCACCCAACCACATAGCAAAGTGGCCACCAAACCAATGCTTGATGCCAAGGCATTGACACGCTGCAAGCCAACACCCGAAAAATAATGACCCAACACCAAACCGCAAGCATAAACCAAAACGCCAACACTCAAACCATATAAAGGCAACTTAATGCCCGAAAAATCATTGCCAAAAAGCCAAATATAAAGCCCTTCGGGCAATAAAAGCATGGCTACAACCAAAAACAAGGAACTCACAAAGGTAATTTGAACCGACTGAATCGTCATTTGAAGATTATTCTTGGTTTCTTTGATGTTATTAGCCAACTGACTGAACAAAACGGTACTCACACTCCCCGAAACCAGCCATACAGACTCCGCCAAAGCCACACTATTGGAATAAACGCCCACTTGCGACAACGAAAAATCTGCCTCCAACCAATAAAAACTCAAACGCAAACTCATAAACTGCGTTATGTATGCCCATTGGTTGTAAAAACTCAACCCAACAACCCGTCGGGTTATCGCACTCGAAAAAAATATACGTTCTTCGGTTTTGAGATACTTTGACACCAGCACACAACTCCACAAACACACCAACCCAAACGATACATACAACGCCCAAACATAAGCCATCAAATCTTTTTGTTTAAAAACAAAGATAAATAATATTAATATGATAGCCGTTGTACAAATCTGAACAATTTGAAGCAAATTGGTTACTTTAATGGCATTTTTGCCCAACAACAGGCTCTGATTAATCGTATAAATGGATAAAACAAACGACAATAAGACAATGTGTATCGTGTAGGAAGGATTTATCAAGGGCAAAAAAGTAAAATAAACAAACGATGCTACACCCACCAAAAAAGCCCAGACATAAGCAGGAAAAAGCAGTGGCAAAAGCAAACATCGAGGCACCAAAAACACCAAAGCACTACCGCCCAAAAAACCCGACACGATAGAAACCCCAAAAACGGTAGCAACCACCAGCGTGACTTCGCCCTAGACCGATGCGCCCAAAACACGTGATAGCAGCACCAAAATCAGAAAATTGATGCCTGCCGAAGCAAATCGGCTCACAAACGTGTGAATAATTTTGGAAAACATAGCCTAAAACTCGGTATTCAACTCGCCAATGAGTTTGAGCAGCCCGTCTTTGCCTGCTTTGGTTTGTGCAGAGGTGATGAAATAATCGGGAAATTGAGAC
>JAYWHZ010000050.1:0-4824 GCA_043777395.1 Bacteroidota bacterium | reverse complement strand
AAACATATTGACTATAAAAACGCCGTTTTTTTTTATCGGTTTGGGCGTTGGTTAATGTTCGTCTTCGTTGAAAAAAAAGTCGTCTTTGGTTGGGTAGTCGGGCCAGATTTCTTCTATGATTTCGTAGGGTTCGCCGTCGTCTTCGAGCTCTTGCAAGTTTTCTACGACCTCCATCGGTGCGCCAGAGCGGATGGCAAAATCAACCAATTCGTCTTTGGTGGCGGGCCAGGGTGCATCTTCCAAATATGATGCTAACTCTAATGTCCAATACATATTATTATATTATTTAATATTAAAATTAATTTTCTGCAAATATACCATTTTTTTACAGTAGATTTTAAATTATTTTTTTGATTTTCATAGAAAAAAGATATTTCTCATAAAATAGAATTAATTTTAGAGCATTATTTTTATCACTTTAACAAAAAGCCAACCCATAACCCATGAACAATTTGTTTAGCCTATCTGCTCACTCTACCAAATCGCCACCCGATTTGGACAAGACCACCACCAAAAAAGCCACCGAAAAACTCCTCACACGCCTTGCAGAGCTGCAAAATCTAATCAACGCCACGGCCTCACACAGTGTGTTGGTTGTGGTGCAAGGCATGGATGCCAGCGGCAAAGATGGTGCAATAAAAAGTGTTTTTAGTGGTCTGAACCCGCTGGGTCTCCAAACCTATTCGTTCAAAACGCCAAGTATTTTGGAGGCAAAACACGATTTTTTGTGGCGAGTACATGCTGCCTGTCCGCCTCGTGGCATCGTGGGCGTTTTTAACCGTTCGCACTACGAAGAAGTTTTAATCACACGCACATTGGGTTTGGTCGATGACCAAAAAGTAACGCAGCATTTCAAAAACATCAATGCCTTTGAGCAACTTTTGGTCGATAATAACACGATTGTCCTAAAATTTTATCTGCACGTGTCGGAGAAAGAGCAAATCGAACGCCTCGAAGAACGCAAAACAAACCCCGAAAAATATTGGAAACACAACGAAAAAGATTGGGAAACGATACAAAAACGGTCTTTATTTTTGACCTATTACGAGCAGATTTTTGAACATTGTAGCAGTGCATCGCCTTGGCACATCGTTCCTTCTGACCACAATTGGTTTAAGACCTATTTTATTGCCCAAAAAACAGTCGAAGCCATAGAGCGTTTGGGTTTGAAATATGCTTGATGAATTGAAAGGATTATTGTAATAAAAAATGATTTTTGGCTACTCACAACGCACGATGGCATTTATCCTATTGCCTTAAAAAAACAACTTTATGCTCATCTTTTTCAAACTCATCAACGAGGCGTTTCATTTTGCCGTCAATTCTCTGTTGGTCAATAAACTTCGTACTTTTTTATCACTTTTGGGCATCACCATTGGCATTTTTACGGTCATCATGGTCTTTACGTTTGTCGATTCGTGGGAATTTAAAATAAAAGACAGCATGTCTAAGTTTGGCAGCAGCTCGACGCTCTATATCGAAAAATGGCCCTGGTCTTTTGGCGGCAATTACCCTTGGTGGAAATACATGTCCAGACCGCTACCAACTCTAAAAGAGTACGATTATTTAAAAGAAAAGAGCGTTTTTTTAGAAGCCGCATGTTTTATGGTTCGGGTTCAAAAAACGGTTAAATATGAACGCAACAGTGCGACAGTACCCATTTTTGGGGTCAGCAATGATTTTGAGAAAGTCCGTGATTTTAGCATCAGCGAAGGTCGGTTTTTTTCGCCCGCCGAGCTCAGCAAAGGCAACCGTGTGGCAATTATAGGCTCTAAGGTTGCCGAAAATCTATTTCTCAACGCCAATCCCATCGGCAAAGAAATCAAGTTATTGAACCAAAAAGCCTTGGTTATTGGTGTTTTTGACAAAGAGGGCGACAATGCCTTCAATGCCAGTTTGGACGACCAAGTGGTTCTTCCCGTCAATTTTATGCGAAACTATGTAGAGTTGGACGATATGGGCAACGGTGCTTATCCTTATATTTTGGCAAAACCCCACACGGGCATACCTGTTTCGGAGGTCAAAGAAGAGATTAGAGGGCTTATGAGAGGCTATCGACGCCTGAAACCGACCCGAGACGACACGTTTGCGATGAACCAAATCAGTCTTTTTTCGGCTATCCTCGACCAGATGTTTGGCATCATCGGGTTTGTGGGCGGTATCATTGGTGGCTTTTCTATTTTGGTAGGTGGTTTTGGCATTGCCAACATCATGTTTGTGTCGGTTTCGGAGCGAACGAATATTATCGGTATTCAAAAAGCATTGGGGGCAAAGCGTTATTTTATCTTGGTTCAATTTTTGACCGAGTCGGTTATTCTGTGCCTGATTGGCGGCAGTTTGGGTTTGTTGTTGGTCTATCTGGTTACGCTGTTGATAGGCAGTTCGGGCAATTTTGAGGTCTTTTTGTCTTGGGGCAATGTGTTTAAGGGTTTGTTGCTTTCGACGAGCATCGGTATCGTGGCGGGTTTTATTCCGGCTTTGCGTGCTGCACGTTTAGACCCCGTAGAAGCCATCAGGAGCGGCATTTGAAACAAAAAGATAGCGACTTTTGGGTGGCTATCTTTTTGTTTTAGATTTATTTTTAATTTTTAATAGATTAAATTTATTTTTATTTTACCCGTTCCATGTAGGCACCTGTTTTGGTGTCTATTTTTATTTTGTTGCCCACTTCGATAAACAGCGGCACGTCTATTTCGAGACCTGTTTCGAGGGTTGCTTTTTTATTGACGCTCGACGAGGCGGTGTTGCCCTTGAAGCCGGGTTCGGTGTAGTTGATTTCGAGTGTTACGGTTGGCGGCAAATCTACGGAGAGTATCTGCTCGTTGTCGGCTTTGATGGTTACCATGACGGCTTGCCCTTCTTTCAAGAATTGGGGTGCGTTGATGTTGTCTTCGGTTACGTTTATCTGCTCAAAGGTATTGTTGTCCATAAAGTTGAAACCGCTTTCGTCTTTGTATAAAAACTGATAATCTCGGGTTTCTATCCGTATGGGAACGATGTTTGCCCCCGAGGGGAATGTGTTTTCGAGAACTCTGCCTGTGGTTACGCTTTTGAGTTTGGTACGAACAAATGCGGCTCCTTTGCCCGGTTTGACGTGTTGAAAATCAATTACTTTCATTAAATCATTGTTAAATTCAATGCACATGCCATTTTTTAAATCTGATGTAGATGCCATTTTATTGGTTTGTTTTTTTTGAGTGTTTGGTGATTGTTAAGAAATTTATAGACTAAATTTATTTTTATTAATAAGCCCATTTCATGTAGAGAGCGCCCCACGTAAATCCGCCACCAAAGGCAGCAAAGATGATGTTGTCGCCTTTTTTGAGTTGGCTTTCGTAGTCGGCTAAGCAGAGCGGTAGCGTTCCGTTGGTGGTGTTGCCATATTTATGGATGTTGAGCATCACTTTTTCGGTCCCGACGTTCATTCGGTTTGCGGTGGCATCTATGATTCTTTTGTTGGCTTGGTGCGGCACGAGCCACGCCACGTCGTCGCCCGTGAGGTTGTTTCGTTTCATGATTTCGGCGGCTGCATCTGCCATTCGTGTTACTGCAAATTTGAACACGGGCTGCCCGTCTTGATACACATAGTGTTCTTTGTTATCTACGGTTTCGTGCGATGCAGGATTGAGCGAGCCGCCGGCTTTTTGGTGTAGGTATTTTCTGCCGCTTCCGTCGCTATACATCACGCTGTCTATCACGCCGTAGCCTTCGAGGTTTGGTTCGAGCAACACGGCACCCGCTCCGTCGCCAAAGATGATGCAGGTTGTGCGGTCTGTATAATCAACGATAGAAGACATTTTATCTGTACCAACGACGATAATTTTTTTATATGTTTTGGTTTCTATAAATTTTGATGCCGTGTTGAGTGCAAACAAGAATCCCGAGCAGGCAGCCATCAGGTCGTATGCGGCGGCGTTGTGGCACCCTGTTTTGTCGGCTATGATGGTGGCTGTCGATGGAAAGAGCATATCGGGCGTGGCAGTTGCACAGATGATGAGTTCGATGTCTTCGGGTTTGGTATTGGTTTTTTGTAGCAGTCCTTTTATGGCTTCGGCTCCCATGTCGGAGCTGGCTTTTGTGGGGTCTTTGAGTATGTGTCGTTGTTTGATGCCTGTTCGGCTTGTTATCCATTCGTCGGTTGTGTCTATTGTTGTTTCGAGTTCTTTGTTGGTTAGGATATAGTCGGGTACGTATGCGTTTATGCCGGTGATGGCTGCTTTGGGTGTGTTCATATTTGGTTCAAAAAACGTATTAAGTGTTGATAAATAATGTATTTCAAGTGGTTTTAAATACAAATTGCCCCAGTAGAATTTCGGTTGAGTGAAGGACTTCTGAGGCAAAAAATGAGGTTAAGCACAGCGGTTTATTGATTTTAATCAAAAAAAAAAGGTGTGTGTGTTTTAACTACTGGCAGAGGTGTCGGCACTGGTGCTATCGATAACGACCCTTCCTTTGTAATACATTTTGTCTTCGTGCCAGTAGGCATTATGACGCAAATGTGGTTCGCCTGTGGTGGGGCAAGTTACGACGTTGGCTGGTGTCAAGGCATCGTGTGTTCTGCGTTTGTCTCTTCTCGATTTCGAGTGTCGGGTTTTGGGATTTGGCATTGCTTTATTATTTTAAATTTATTATTTTAAATGAATGAAACTTATTATTAAAATTGATTTGCTATTGGTCTTTAAATATCTTTTTGAGCTGGGCAAATGGGTTCTCTTGTTCTTTTTCCGATGCTTCGGCGTGTGCTTGTTGAGCCATCTGCTTCAAGATTTTTTTCATCTCCGGGTTGCATTTCTTGTTTTTTTGCTGCTCACAATCCACTTTTAG
>JAYWHZ010000049.1:0-4862 GCA_043777395.1 Bacteroidota bacterium | reverse complement strand
TTTGTTTGAGCATGTTGGCAAATTTGGAGACTCTTTTGAGCAAGGCGAGATAGGTGATGCGTTCGGTTTTTGCGTTTGGGTCGTTGGGTTCAAAGATGATGGCTGTTTTTCGGGGTGTTTTTTGGGCGTGTCGGTCGAGGGCGTTTTGGGTGATGTTGAGTTTGCCATTGATGAACCATTTGATGTTGTGGTCGGTGAAGTTCCAGTCGAGGACTTTTTCCCATGGTTTTATCCAAGTGAAGTTTGAGGCGATTTGTGCCCAAAATTTTTCGGGGTTTTGGACGCTTTCTTTGTATGCTTTTTGGTATTGTTTGAGGGTTTTGATGTGATACATTTTTTTTATAAACTTAGATTCGAGGATAAATACAACTTTCGGGTGCGGCGTGATGGCTCTGTATTTTTGGGGGTAAGGGCATAAAAGTTCTTTTTTCCGAATGGATATGATAGTTTTGAGCCAGATAAGCATAGAACAAAGATACACAATAATTTATAAAAACAACCATTGAACAAATAAGCAATAAAAAAAATAATTACCAAAATTGATTGACTATTTTAGACCAAAAAATTGGATTTAGTTGTTGAATCTAAGCCATTAAAAAAAATCCAACAGATAAGGAACTATCTATTGGATTTGAATTGCGAAAAACCAATTGTATGTTGTTATTTTTTGGTTACACGCACGTCTATTCGGCGGTTTTTTTCTCTTCCTTCTGCGGTTGCGTTGTCTGCTACTGGAAATTGGTCGCCATAGCCTTCGGCAGCCAGTCGCTTGGTGTCGATGCCCATCTGGACGAGTTGGTCGAGTACCGAATTGGCTCTTTGGGCAGATAGTTTTAGGTTAGCGGCTTTGTTGCCTATGCTGTCGGAGTATCCGCCGAGTTTGAGTTCTACTTGTGGATAGGCTTTGAGGAGTTCGGCAATGTTTTGGAGTTGTTCTTTCGATTCGGGTTTTAAGATTGCTTTGCCTGTTTCAAATTTGAGTCTATCAAACGAGAACCAAGTTGTTTTATCTACGTTTTTTGTTTTGTCTTCAATGAATGTGATGAGTTTATTTTCGACACCATTTTGGGGAATGTTGAGTTCGATGCCTGTCGAGAGTTTTCTTTTAAAGAAATCGCCCAGCGTAGCCACGACGTTATCGACGACGGTGGTTGTGGTGTCCAAATTGGCGTTGCCTGCATTGACCAAGCTATCGGCTATGTTGCTTGCGTTGTCGGTTGGTGTGGTGTTGGCGGTGGTATCTATTACGACCGCTTGGGTGTCTGTTTTTTTGTTGCAGCCCCTAAATATATACCATGCACTCAAAAGCAGTAAAGCACCCAACAGCCAGGGCCAGATTTTGCCCAACAGCGAGTCGTTTTCTTCTGTGTGTTTGTCAGCAGATGCCGTATTTTTTGATGTTGAAGGGTTGTTTTGGGTGGCAGAAAAATTTGTGGCAGACAAAGCGGCAGGCAAACCCACAGGGGCGGCGGCGGCAAAGCGTTCTTTGTGGTCGGAGAGCATACTCGAAAACGAAGTTACGCCAAGACCTTCGTCGGCAACTTTTTTGCCCAATACGGACATCACCAGCGGTCCGCCAAGCCCCATGAGTGCCGAAGCCGAAGCGTTTTTGATGCCCGCAAACGAGGCGATGAGACTGATGACATTGCCCATTTTATCGCCAAAGATAGCCCCAAGAAAGTTGCCGCCCATGTCTTTGGGGTCGTTGTGGGCTAAGTTTCCGCCACCGACCAATCCCGGGAGGTTGTTGAGGGCTGTACCGTTGTTTTTGGGGTCTGCAATGAGGTTAAAGATGGAGGAGATACCGTTGTTGTCGGTCGATTTTTCTGACAGCCCAGCCATGATAGTGGGCAAGATAGCACCGATGGCTTTGGCTACGGCGGTGTCGCTTTCGCCGAGCGTCGTGCTGGCTTTGGCAATCAGGCTTGGGGTTACGTATTCTTTCAACACGTCTAATAGATTGTTTGACATAATTTTAATTTTTTAAAAGGTTGGTTTAAGTCTGTGGTTATAAATGTGTTTGTAAATGTAGCACAAAAAAAACGGCTTTGGTTGCAATTTATCTCGATTGGTGAGCAAAATGGATAGATAATCAAAAAAAAGTCGTTATTTTGTTTAGCAAAAATTTATTTACCACTAAATCAGTCAAATTGAATACCAAAGATTATGATTTGGTACGATTGTTTGTTTTTAGTTTATTTATTAACAATTACTTAACATTGGGTTCAGAAAGTTTAAAAAAATTAGAGATATGTTGCATCAAATAGATTTTGAGACCGTCAGGCAGTTTCCCGACATGGCTTTTATGGCTCGTCAGGTGGTCGAGGGTTTCATTACGGGTTTGCACAAAAGCCCTTTTCATGGTTTTTCGGTTGAGTTTTCGGAACACAAGCCCTACAATGTGGGTCAGTCGGTTCGCAATATCGATTGGCGGTTGTTTGCTCGGAGCGACAAATTATTTATCAAAAAATTTGAAGAAGAGACCAACCTCCGCTGCCAGATTGTAATCGATGGCTCGTCGTCGATGTATTTTCCTTCGATGGATTACAACAAGATGGTGTTTTCGGTCTATGGGGCGGCGGTTTTGATGGAACTTTTGAAGCAGCAGCGAGATGCCTTTGGTCTGAGTATTTTTTCGGAGCAGACCAACTTGCACACGCCGTGTAGGTCGAGCCTGACACACCAAAAGTTGTTGCTTAATTATTTGGAAAATACTTTAAACCAGCCCAAAACCCACAATAAGACCTCGACCGTCTCGGCGTTGCACCAGATAGCGGAGTTGGTACACAAACGCAGCCTGATTGTCATTTTTAGTGATATATTGGACGCTGGCGGCATCAATGCCGATTTGTTTGCGGCGTTGCAGCATCTGAAATACAAAAAAAATGAGGTCGTGTTGTTTTATACCATAGACAAGCGTTTGGAAATGGATTTTGAGTATGGCAATCAGCCCCACGAGTTTACGGACATGGAGACCAACGAGAAGGTACTCATCAGCAATCCCAAGCAAATTCAGGCTCAATATACCAAGACCACATCAGAATTTAGAACCCAGATAGCCGCCCAATGTATCCAGTATGGCATCGAATTTGTAGAGGTCGATATTGCCAAAGGGTTTTATGACGTTTTGCTGACCTACATGGTCAAACGCAACAAAATGGTCTAATTTATTGATTACTAAGACTTTACAAACATTGCCCACGACTGTGCTACGAGTTCATGCGTCAGGTGTTCGATGTAGTGGCTGCCGTTTGTGGGGTCTATTTTTTGGTCTAAAAACGATTCGTGTTTGAGTATGAGTTGCGTATTTCGGGCTATTCGGTTTTCAAAAGTTTGGTTTATAGAGCCTTTAAAATTTGCCACTATCAAGCCATCGACCGAAGCCAACGCCGCAGCCATTGCCTGTGTGGTGTTTCTGACCATGTTGGTTTCTGTGTTTTGGGTTGTTGGGTCGGTGTTGGTTGTGGCTACGAGGGTAGAAGTTAGGTTTGTGGCTTTGTATCTGCTCAAAACATTAGCCCACAAGACCCTAAACGCCCTTAGTTTGCCCAATTCTAAATAAAAATCGTCAGAAAGTTCAAAGGTAAACATCATTTTTTGGCTCAATTCGTCTATCGTCCATGCCTCTTGCTCGGTGAGTTTGTGTAGGGCTTCGTTGCCCAATTTCAGAGCCAATTTAAGGTCTTCGATGGCGTTGTTGTGGTTTTTGATAGCAATGTTAATCAAGCCAAATTGGGGTAGATTTTGGTTGATGTTGCACAGGCAAACGCTGGTGTTTTCGTAGAAGACCTCAGAGGCATCGTTTGGGATTTGTACGCCTAAGTTGCCTTTTATTTTGGTTGGGTCAATGTCATTTTGGGTCAAAAAATCCACCAGATGGTTCAATGTATCTTCGGGTTGCGAGGTCGAAAAATAGAGGTGAATATATTGGGGTTCGATGCCTGAGAAAATAGTGTTAAAGTGGTTTTCGTCCGCAAAGTCGCCTACAAAGTACAGTGCTGTTGCACCATTCATCAGGGCATTGAGTGTTTTTTCGTTGAGTTGTTGGGGTGTGTGATTGGTATCGTCGAGGATTATTTTTTCTATGATTTGCCAGTCGTTATTGTTTTTTTCTTTATTTATAAATTGCTTAATATCAATACTTTGATTTTCATTTTCGGCATCTTCTTTGGTGTAGTAGGGTTCAAGTTCGATGCCTGTATTGGTTTTCCAGATCAGGGTTTCAAACGCCAATCCTTTGAGGTCTTTGGTGCTTTGTGCCTGCCATTGGGCTTTTGTAGTTTCATCAAATTCATTTAATATATTCATTTATTTTAATAACTTATTTTTAGGTTTTTGATTTAAACGAGACTACTTTTTCGTTTTTGGAGTCCGACTCTACCGACCCATCACGCATCCGCACAATGCGGTGGGCATGGCGGGCAATGTCTTCTTCGTGTGTAACGAGTATGATGGTGTTGCCGCTGTTAAAAATATCTTCGAGCAGCGCCATAATTTCGTAAGAGGTCTTGGTGTCGAGGTTTCCGGTGGGTTCGTCGGCAAGGATAATAGAAGGCGAATTGACCAAAGCCCTTGCTATGGCGACCCGCTGGCGTTGCC
The DNA here is from genome assembly GCA_043777395.1 of Bacteroidota bacterium. Classification (GTDB taxonomy): domain Bacteria; phylum Bacteroidota; class Bacteroidia; order UBA7662; family JAYWHZ01; genus JAYWHZ01. Next base: position 263 of record JAYWHZ010000049.1, on the reverse strand, counting down.
CGCCCGACAGTTCGTTGGGTTTGTGGGTCATACGGTCCGAAAGACCAACCATTTTGAGGACTTCGCCTGCCCTTTGTTTGCGTTGTTCAAGGTTTTTGCCTGCATAGACCAGCGGCAGCGCCACGTTGTCGAGCGAAGTGGCTCTGGGTATGAGGTTAAACGTTTGGAAGACGAAGCCAATTTCTTTGTTTCTGATTTCTGCCAGTTCGTTGTCAGACATATTGCTCACGTCCTTGCTGTTGAGGATATATTGCCCGTTTGAA
>JAYWHZ010000048.1:0-4862 GCA_043777395.1 Bacteroidota bacterium | reverse complement strand
CATCACCAAAACCAAAGCCACGACCACATCTATCACCCGTTTGTTTCTGATGTTTGAAGGTTTGGCAATAGCCAAATTGAAGTCTGGCGTGTACAAATCGCCGGGATACTCGACCGAGTTGCTGCCAATAATAAAATCGCTGTCTGAGGGCAATATCTTAAAATCAATATGGCTGTTTTTTAAGCCCTCAATGGTCTTGATAATGGTTTTGTTGGATACATCTTTGCCACAAAAAATCAGTTCGTTGGCTTGCGTGGCTTCTACGATTCTGGACAGATGCTCGAAAGTTCCCAAATAAAATTCACTCGTTTTTGTGGGCGTGTCTTGGCTCAAAAAACCAATAAAACGAGCCTTGATATTGGCTTGCTGCAACAGGGCGAGCAATCGGTTCGACTCCTCAAAACCCCCCAAAATAACCATATTTTTTTCGGATTGGGCAAATATATCCCTGCTATTTCTTTTGGAGAGCAGCCCCACGAGCAAACGCAAACCAACCGTGAGAGCCACCGAAACGCCCGTGCCAGCTAGGATAAGTCCACGAGAATAACGAATATTTTCATCAAAAAAACCATAAACAGCCGATATAACCAGCGTCCCAAACAAAATGCCCCGTATGAGCCTCGTCAGTTTGATGGGCGTGTCGTAGGCACCACTAAAAAAAGCCGAGCTCAGCCACACAAAAACATAAAACGGCACGACAGTCTGCATATAAAACGGCGGATAAATCGTGCCTTCTTCTATCTTGATGTTGCTTTGCCAAAACTCTTTGAGAAAATACATGCCCAGAAACACAATCAGCGCATCGAGCAGCGGACTCAATGTTTTTTTGAGTATATTGGCTGCGATTTGCAACACAGCACGACCCATAATTGCTACGTTTATCAAGTAAGAAAACACCATAGCTCTGCCAGTCTTAAAATATTTTTGGGCAAACAAAATCATGGCTCTATAAAAAACCACTACATAGTTGATGGTTTGTTTTTTGGTGCTTTCGCCCTTATAGTGGATGATGGTCGTGTCGGCAAAATAAAAATTTTTGAAACCTGCCCGCTGTATCGAATAGGAGAGGTCTATGTCTTCGCCATACATAAAGTAGGTTTCGTCGAGGTAGCCCACTTGCTGCATAACGGCGTTTCTCACGAGCATAAACGCACCCGAAAGCACATCTACCTCGTGGGTTTTTTGGTAGTCGAGATAGGTCAAATGATACAATCCAAAGTGTTTGGAACTGGGAAAAAGAGCCGACAAACCGCTCATTTTATAAAAAGCAACCTTAGGTGTGGGCAATGCCCGTTTGGATTCGGGTAAAAAATGACCTTTGCCATCAATCATTTTGACACCCAAGGCACCTGCAACGGGGTTTTGGGTCATAAAAGCAATACATTTATGAAAACTATCTTCTTCTACGACCGTATCGGGGTTGAGGAGCAGCACATATTGTCCTTGACACAGGCCAAGTGCTTGGTTGTTGGCTTTGGCAAAGCCCATGTTTTGGGTGTTGGCAATGAGGCGAACGTCGGGAAAATGTTTGGTCAGGTATTCTACCGAGCCATCGGACGAGGCATTATCGACGACCCATATTTCGGTTTGCAAGCCTATGCAAGCTTTTTGGGCGGCTTTGAGGGCTTGGAGCAAAAAATATTTTACGTTGTAATTGACAATGACGACAGACAATTGGAGGGGCATAGACGGCACAAGATGTGGATGCATTGGCAGGCTTAGAAAGGCATAGAAAAGCACCAGTTGGATTAAAAACGCTTACAAACATAAACATTTTTTTTCAACCGATGCCAAGTTGTGTGCTTTTCATCTTAAATGAATGGTTTTTTTTGCTTGCTTTGGGGTTTGTGTTCGACCGTTGGGGCAAGCGTTTGGGTTTAACTGATGCGGATTAAAAACGTTGGGTCTTGCAGCTTCTGTTGGGTGTTATAGAAACATGCGTAGTACCGTCAGGCGTGTTTTGCGGAGTGTGCGTTTCCACCAGGTGAAGTGCTTGCTCCATTCGTTTTGCCAAGCATCGTAGGGGCGTTCTGAGTTCATAAAAACAGAGTCGTGGTCGTTGTTGTTGGATTTTCTTTTTGTCATAGCCGTAATGTTTTATTAATATATGTTAAAAATTGAGATGTTGAGTTGTTAATAAAATTAAATTTGATAAACTTATTTTATCGCTTCAAATATAATGCCAAAGTTAGCGAATATTCGCTACACAAAAAATTAATTTTTAGTAAATATCTTACTTTGTAAACAATTACCCTAAATTGGGTATCGTGTGGGTTGTTTTGGGTCGATTAAAATAAATTTGGCATTAAAAATGCGGTTGTTGCTCAATGAAAACGAATAAACGCTGCCCAAAGTTCCCAAAACATCCATAACAACACATACGATTTGAGGCGACGGTAAAGATTTTTGGGGATAAAGTTTATTTTTTTAGAAATATTTTGCTCGAAGTTGATGAGATTATGCAGATTTGCTTGGTTTTTAGATAAAAAGAAAATGATTTTATAAACCCAATCTTAACTTAAAAGCCGTAAATTTGTAAATAATTAATAAACCCCTATACCAATTTTTAGGGTAAAACTCTTAGCCACAGACAGTTTATTTTTAATCCTGTGGAGGAGCAGGGGGAAGTCCATGTCGAGATAGTAGATGTTTTGGGAGAGAAAATTATGGAAATAAATTCCCAAAATTCTCCCCTTCAAGGGCAAAATTCCCCTCCTGTGGAGCAGAAGAGGTTAATATTTCGAGGCTGCATAGCGGCATCTATCTCCTCAAAATCATCAACTAAAAAAATGAGTAGTTTGTAGGTTAATTCATAAAAGAACACAATAGCGTTGGCATTTATACCAACGATACTTCGGGCGGTTTTTATTTTATTCATAAGTTGAAAAACAGAACGCAATCAAACTTATTGTAGTTACTTTGTGCTATGAAAATTACCGTTTTGGGTTCGGGGACTTCGGCGGGTGTGCCGCTCATTGCCTGCCCGTGTGGGGTGTGCGTTTCTACACACGCCAAAGACAAACGCTTGCGTTCGTCCATACACATTGAGGCTCAAGGGTTGAGCATAGTCATCGATTCGGGACCAGATTTTAGGCAACAGATGCTCCGAGAAAACATCAAAACGCTCGATGCCATCGTGTTTACGCACAGCCACAAAGACCACGTGGCAGGTTTGGACGACGTGAGAGCCTACAATTTTATCAACCAAGCCAGCGTTGCAGTCTATGCCACCGAACTGGTGCAGGAGGCTCTCAGGCGAGAGTTTTCATATATCTTTGCCGAAAAAAAATATCCCGGCATTCCCCAAATAGACCTTTACACAATAGACAATGCTCGATTTTTTATTCAAACACTTCCCATTTTGCCCATCGAAGTGATGCACCATCGCTTGCCCGTTTTGGGTTTTCGGATTAAGGATTTTACCTATATCACAGATGCAAACTACATAAGCGATGCCGAAAAAGCAAAAATAAAAGGCTCAAAAATATTGATTCTTAATGCTTTGCGAAAAGAGCAACACTTGTCTCATTTTACCTTAGACCAAGCCGTCGAGTTGGCAAAAGAATTGGGTGTAGAGCAAACTTACCTCACACACATCAGCCACCAAATGGGTTTGCACGACGAGGTAAACGCCCAATTGCCCAATAACATTCAATTGGCTTTTGATGGATTGACATTTGAACTTTAATTAAAAAAAGCGGTTATGTTTCAACAACGAAATTATCGCCATCATACATTTTGAACCACAACCTAATATTAATTTCAATGAACTTGCCCATTTTACTCAATTCAAATTCTCGATTATTAAATAATGGGTACTTAATTGTCAATCATTATAGGCTTGACCCGCAATGATTTAACGGTCAAAATCGGGACTTACAAGTCATCGAGAAACCTGCCTCAATTCCCAAAATCTGTGCAATTTTATCAAGGAAAATCTACTTTTTTATTTTCACGCACGATTTTGGGGTTATGAAACATAAAATGACTTTGGCGTTTTTTTTATTGATTTTTTATTTTGAGTTTTGTGGTTCAATTAACCAAAAAATTAACCCAAAAAACAAAATAATGAACACCTTAGTTAAAACGATTTTGATGCTGCTATGCTTTTTGCTTGCCAGCGTTAGCGGTTGGGGGCAAATAATCACCAATGGTTTGATTGCTTACTATCCCTTTAATGGCAATGCTAATGATGCCAGTGGCAATGGACGGAACGGGGCGGTGTATGGTGCTACACTCACTACTGATAGAAATGGAAATGCCAATAAAGCATATCAATTCAATGGAAGTAGTTATATTCAGGTGCCAGACTTTCCACTATCTCCAACGGCTATGTCTTATTGTATATGGGTAAAACCTCAACAAACGACCCTAACAACGCCGCAAGAAATTATCTCTAAACACTCAGCCCCCAGTGATGTGGAGTGTCTGATTAGAGTAAAGCAAGATAAATATGATGTAGAATGGAATATCGGTGGTAATTTTTATGATATAGCCTCTACTATTGTAAATTTGCCCGTCGGTACTACCAATGGTTTGGTCAATATAAGTTTTAATAAATTTGATTTTATTGTGGTTACTTACGATGGCTCGAGGGTTAGGTTTTATTTGAACGGCAATATTGCCTATACAAGCCCTTTGATTACAGGTAATATTGCCAATAATTCGTATCCAATGCGATTTGGTCGAACGGCTCTTTCTAATTTTTATAATCTTTATGGTTCAATAGATGATATTAGTATTTATAATCGTGCTTTGAGTGGTACAGAGATACAACAACTATATTCGGGTAATGGTGGTAATGTGGTGGTTTATAACGCCAACCTTACATTGACTAAATCATTGGTTACAGCAGGGCAAAG
>JAYWHZ010000047.1:0-4910 GCA_043777395.1 Bacteroidota bacterium | reverse complement strand
CCATCAATGTTTTGGTGGTCGCCGCCGCTGTTTTGGGCTATGCCTCGACGCAACTTAACCCCGAACGCTATTGGTTTTTGGTTTATTTTGGTTTGATTGCTTTTGTGTGCTTGTGTCTCAATGTTGGGTTTGTGGTCTATTGGTTGTTCCAGCCGCTCAAACGCTTGCGGCTGCTGTTGTCGCTGAGTGTCTTGGTTTTGGGCTTCAATTTAAATCAAAGGCTGGTCCAATATCATTCGCCGATGGCAATAGACAGCACGGCGACCAACCTCAAAATTTTGACGCTCAACGTGGGCTTGTTTAGCTATCCATCTTACGACGGCTTTGAACAACGCAAAACCGATATTTTAAATTATTGCATCGATAATGCTTTCGACATCGTCTGTTTTCAAGAGTTTCAGAGCCAAACCAAAGGCAGCGGCGACATTGTCGATGACATGTTTTTTAGAGCCAAATACAACGCAGGTTTCTTTGCCAAAACCCGCAAGCACACCGATATATTTTTTTCGGGGATAGCCATTTTTTCCAAATATCCCATCATCAAAAAAGATTTTAAACACTTCGACAAAGAAAACAACAGCGTCAATGGCTGTGCTTTTGCCGATATAGTCGTCCAAAAAGACACGTTCAGGGTGCTGGTCGTTCACCTCCAATCTATCCGTTTCAAACCCGAAAACTACGACTATTTTGATGGTTTTACCAAAGACCAAATCAAACAATCGGGCTTTGTAAAGGTCATTTACAAACTCAAAACGGGTGTCATCAAGCGTGCCGACCAAGCCAACCTCATTGCCCAATGGATACGAGAATCGCCCTACAAGTGCATCGTTGCTGGCGATTTTAACGACAACCCGATGAGCTACGCCTACACGACCATTGCCCAAAACATGAACGACACCTTTGTAGAGCGTGGCAAATGGACGGGCAGAACCTATCGGGGTAGCTTGCCTTTTTTGAGAATCGATAACATCTTGGTGGATAAAAAATTTACCGTTTATAGCCACAAAACCGACAATCAATATTTTTCTGACCACACGCCCGTTATTGCCCAAATAGGTCTCAAACCTTAAATCTACGCTCTAAACCATCAATCCAAATGCCAAACGGGGATTGGGTGCTGTGTTTTGGCTCACAAAATCGTTGTTCAACAATTTAAAATGAGCAACCATCGCCACCATAGCGGCGTTGTCGGTGCAGTATTCAAATCGAGGAATAAAAGTGTTGAAGCCTTGCTTTTTGCCTTGCGTTTCGAGGCGTGTTCTGAGTTCCGAATTGGCAGACACGCCGCCAGCTATCGCTATCTGGTTAATTTGGTGGTGTTTGGCACATTTAAAAAGTTTGGTTAATAAAATATCAACAATCGTCTTTTGAACCGATGCACACAAGTCGTTGAGGTTTTGGGCAATAAAATCAGGATTTTTTTTAATTTCTTTTTGGATAAAATACAAAAAATTCGTTTTTAGTCCACTGAAACTAAAATCATAATTGCCCACCACTGGTTTTGTAAATTGAAATTTATGGGCATCGCCTTTCTTTGCCAGTGCGTCAATCAGATGCCCGCCGGGATAGGGTAGCCCCATGGTCTTGGCGATTTTGTCGAAGGCTTCGCCCGCTGCGTCGTCTAATGTTTGCCCCACGATTTGGATGTCGAAATAGTCTTTTAGCAACACAATTTGCGTGTGTCCGCCCGAAACCGTCAGGCACACAAACGGAAATTTGGGTTTTGGTTCATCAATAAAATGGGCTAAAATGTGGGCTTGCATGTGGTTTACGGCTATCAGCGGTAGGTCTAAGCCCAACGCCAATCCTTTGGCAAACGACGTGCCGACGAGCAGTGAACCTGCCAAACCTGGACCTTGCGTAAAAGCCACCGCTGAGAGGTCTTGTACAGAGATTTGGGCGTTTTGGAGTGCCAAAGCCACGACGGGAACGATGTTTTGTTGGTGCGCCCTCGATGCCAATTCGGGTACTACGCCGCCATATTGCTCGTGAATGCTTTGGTTTGCCACAATGTTCGACACGATTTTGCCTCCGATGCAGACTGCTGCGGCAGTGTCGTCGCAAGAACTTTCTATGGCTAAGATAATGACGGGTTTCATGGGTTTGTGTTGATGGTTTGGCAGAGTTCTATCAGCACGCCGTTGGTGGTTTTGGGGTGAAGGAAGCACACCATTTTGTTGTCGGCACCTTGTTTTGGTGTTGGGTTTATGATTTGGAAACCGGCTTTTGTGAGGCGTTTTATTTCTTCTTCAATGTTTTGGACTTCGTAGGCGATGTGGTGTATGCCTTCGCCTTTTTTGTCAATAAATTTGGCGATGGTGCTATCTGGGTTTGTGGCTTGTAGGAGTTCGATTTTGGTCGTACCAATTTTAAAAAAGGCGGTGCTGACTTGCTCGCTTTCTACGGTTTCGACTTTGTAGTGTGGCGTGTTGAATAGGGTTTCAAAAAGACCGACGCTTTGTTCTAAGTTTTTTACGGCAATGCCAATGTGTTCGACTGTAAGCATTATTTTAAGAATATTTTTAGTATTTTTGTCAAAATTAATTTAAAAAAACCAATTCGACTTGAAAATTATCATTGTTGCCAACGCCTACCAAAATAGTTCCACGCCTTGTGCCTTGCGGGTTCGGTCTTGGGTGATGTGCTTTTTGGCCGCTGGCATGGAGGTTGTGGTCATTCAAAATGCCGAAAAAAAAACCAATCGAGGTGCTGATTCCCATGCTTTTGACACCGAAAAACTGAGGATTATATCGCTCGACTGCGGGCAAGAATATTGGTATAGAAAGGTTGTTTTTTTAAAAAAAAATCCATTGACCTTGCCTTTCTACCGTTTTGTTGCTTGGGTTTATTATCTTTTGACGCAAAACTTGCTGGGCAAAGACCTTCTTGCGGCGTTCAAATCGGCTTCGGTTCTTGATTTTTGGGCGGCTAAAACGGACGTTGTCTTGAGTACATCGCCGAGTTTTACGACGGTTTTTTTGGCTCGCCACATTCAAAAAAAATATGCTTGTCGTTGGATAGCCGACTATCGAGACGCTTGGGTTTCGGCTGAAAACAAGCACAATGAGACCCATTTTTCGAGGCAACTATACGATAAGATAAACGTCAGATTGGAACAAAAGCTAATGCGTCATGCCCATTTTCTAACGGCTGTTTCTCAGGGAATGGTTGATGAATTGCGGAAAAGATTGCCCAAAAAGCAAGTTTTTTTGATAGAAAACGGCTACGATGACGTGTTAGAAACCATAAATTTTGACGGCAGCGATGCCGCTGTTTTTCGAGTGAGCTATCTGGGTTCGTTGTATGCAGATTTGGCTTGGGAGCAGATTTTTTTTGAGGGTTTTAAAGGGTTTTTAAATCAATTTCCCGATGCTTGGGTGGCGTTTTATTTTATTGGCACAGACCCCAAATTTATACTGCCTCTGATGGAAAATCGCTATTCATTTGCTCAAAAATATGTTCATGTCCTTTCTTGGTTGCCGCTTGTCGATACCCTGCCCTACCTTCAAAAAACCCATTTGCTGCTTCATATTTCGTATGGGCAGGCTAAGGGTTTACGCACGACGAAGACCTATACGTATTTGAAAGTTCAAAAACCGATTGTGTTTATCAACCCTGATGGTAGCGAGTCTCAAAAATTGATTGAGGCATACGATGCGGGTTTTTTTGCAGAAAAAAGTGCAGATTTGACGGCTGTTTTGGTGCTGTTTTATCAACAATTTTTGGAGCGTCGAGCCATTAAGTTGGATAATGATTCTAAGGATTTTGCACCATTGAGTAGGGTTTATCAAGCCCAAAAAATGTTAGAATTGATTATTTCGTTGCCTTAAAGTATTTGTTTTGTGTTATTTTTTTGGCATCTGAATGTTGTCGGTTTGGTGGGTTTTGAGTTGCCCTTTGTCGTCGTATATCAAGATGGCTTTGAGTTCGGCATGTGTTTTTAGAAACTCGATAGATTGTTCCAAACCCATGACCATCAGTGCTGTGGCGTAGGCATCGGCGGTCATGCAGTCGGCGGCTATGATGCTCACGGCGAGGAGTTTGCTCAGTTCGGGATAGCCTGTTTTGGGGTTTATTTCGTGGGCGTATTTTTGTCCATTTTCGATAAAAAACTTTCGGTAATTGCCCGATGTCGATAGGGCTTCGTTTTCTAAGGTGATGGTTTGGTGCATGGGGTTTTGGGTGCCTTGGTCGTTGTCTAATGGTTTTTCGATGCCGACGGTCCAAGGTGTGCCGTCCATTTTTTTGCCTTTGGCTGTGAGTTCGCCGCCAATTTCGACGAGGTAGCTGTTGATGTTTTGAGTGTCCAAATACCTTCCCAGTTCATCAACACCAAAGCCTTGTGCAATGCCATCGACATCTATCCTGACGTTTTTTTGTGTTTTGTAGAGTTGATTATTTTTGAGGCTCACTTTTTTGTATCCCACCAATTGGCGTAGCGAATCGATTTTGTTGCTGTCGATGTTGGTCATTCGTTTTTCGGCACCAAATCCCCAAGCGGCTACGAGCGGCATGACGGTCAGGTCAAAAACACCGTTTGTGGCTTTCGACACTTCTTGCCCTTTTTTGAACACCGTTTGGAGGTAATCGTCGGCTGGTGCGGTGCTGTCGGCGGCGTTGAATATGGATATGAGCGACGTTTTGTCGTAGGTCGATAGCGAGTGGTTTATTTGGAGCAAGACCGAGTCTATCTGTGGTTTTAGGTTTCGGTTTTGGGTGTCGTAGTAAGAGATGTGGTAGGTTGTTCCCATGGTTTGCCCTTCGATGTTGGTCAGTGGTGTGTTTTTTTGGCAAGCTATCAGGCTCGTTATCAGGGCTAATATTGGAATGATTAAACTTTTTTTAGTCATGGTTTTGGTTTATTTTTTATTTTATCAATGTTAGCCCTTCGGTGGCTGATTGGTCGTTTG
>JAYWHZ010000046.1:0-4923 GCA_043777395.1 Bacteroidota bacterium | reverse complement strand
TTTTTTGATTTGATGGTGATGTGTTCAGAATAAGTTTTGGTTAAAAAAATTTAACTAAAATTTTTTATTTAACGTCAAATTATTAACGACAATCATTTCAAGATGGTTTTTGCCAGCATCAATTTTGTGTCTGTGTAAGGCGGGTATCGGAGCGGTACATCGATGAGTTTGCTTCGGCTGGTGATGGATTTTTGGTGCGAAAAAAGGTCAAAACTGTATTTGCCGTGATAGGCACCCATGCCGCTCGTGCCAACGCCTCCGAAGGGCAGTTTGCTGTTGGCAATATGTGAAATGACATCGTTGATACACACGCCTCCGCAGGAAATTTCTTGAATGATGCGGTCTTGGGTTTTGGTGTTGTTTGAAAAACAGTATAAAGCCAAGGGTTTGGGCGTGTAGTGGTTAATGTTGTTGATGGCTTCGTCTATGGTTTTGAAGGTGATGACGGGCAAAATGGGTCCAAAAATCTCTTCTTTCATCGCCTCGTCGTCCCACAAAACCGATTTGAGGACTGTTGGTGCGATGTAGCGTTCGTTTTCATCTACTTTTGCGCCTACGGCAATGTTGCTATTTTCCAATAAACGGCAGAGGCGTTTGAAGTGTTTTGGGCTTACGATTCTACCAAAGTCATTGCTTTTTTGAGGGTCTCGACCATAAAACTCTGTGATAAACTGTTGGGCATATTTCAAAAAATCGGCTTCGAGTGTGTGGTGAATCAGCACATAATCTGGTGCGATGCAGGTTTGCCCCACATTGAGAAACTTGCCCCAGACGATGCGTTTTGCGGCCAGTTTGAGGTCTGTATTTTGGTCTATGATGCACGGGCTTTTGCCGCCGAGTTCGAGGCATACGGGCGTTAGGTTTTGGGCTGCTGCTTGCATGACTATCTTGCCTACGGCGGTGCTTCCCGTAAAAAATATGAAGTCGAAGTGTTGTTTGAGCAGCGAGGTTGTTTCTTCTATGCCGCCTTCGATGCAGCAGATATAGTCTGGATTTTGGAAGGCTTGGTCAATGATTTTGTGGATAACTTTGGCGGTGTTTGGCGTTAGTTCCGATGGTTTTAGGACCGAACAATTGCCTGCCGAGATAGCCCCTACCAGCGGTGTGAGCGACAGATTGACGGGGTAGTTCCAAGGGGCAATGATGAGTGCAAGCCCCAGAGGCTCTGTGTTTATGGTGTTTGTAGAGGGAAAGTTGATGAGGTTGTCGCTTATTTTTTGGGGTTCAGCCCATGTTTTTAGGTTGGCAACGTGTGTTTTTATTTCGTCTAATATGATGCCTATTTCTGTTACCCAAGTCTCGAAGTTTGGTTTTTTGAAGTCGGCATAGAGTGCATCTAAAATGGCTTGTTCGTTGTCGAGTATAGATTTTTTGAGGGCTTTGAGTTGCTGTATTCTAAACGAGATAGGGCGTGTTTCGCCTTTGGCAAAGTAGCGGCGTTGGCTTGCGACCAATGCGTCAAAATCAAGTAGTTGTGTCATGTTTTATGTTTTGTGTATGTTGATCTTTTAATAACTCTTTTTGGCATAAAATAGTTCTATGATATACGTTTTTGTTTCGTTGGGTTTGAGTTCGCCTTTGATTTCTATCTGGGTCATCGAATTGATGTCTGTGCCGTCGATGCGTATTTTTTCTAAGCGGTCGGTTTGGTTGTTTGGGTTTGAAACGAGGGCAATGGTGTGGTAAAATGTATGAGAAACAGCCGTTGTATTTTGGATATTAAGGTCAATTTTGTTGCAGTATTGGTCTGTTTTGGTGTCGTTTCCAAAAATCGATTTCCCCTTATTTTCTTTTTCAACAACCATCTTTTCGGTTGTCGAAACCATCGTATTGATTAGATTGAAGGCATTCGGATTTGATTTGAGGCGTATCTGTGTGTTGTATTTATCCATTTTGGCACTGATAATAGAAAATCTAACGGGCAAATCAAGTTCATCGCTGTTGGTTATCGAAACCAATCCGTAGCTCACAATCTGGTCAATGGGTTCGCCAAAATCGAGTGTCGTCGTTGTCCTATCATTTGCCAAACCGATGGGCGTTGGCGTTTGAAAAATGGGTTTTTCGGCAAAAAAAATTTCGTTCTCATACCGATGCCCAACCGTGATTTTAGCCTCATAATCAAAACAATTGAAACCCACCGTTTGGTTGGGCATAAAATCAAAGTTAATCCGTTTAGAAAAGCGTTTTTGGCTCATATCCAGCATGTTGCTTGCCTCAAAAGTGCCGTCGATGAGTTCGATATTCGTGTTTTTGAGGTCTAAATAAAGGTTTGTCAGCGTCGCATTGCCCCTAAAATTATCATTTCTATCGTTGGGAGCAGTGTTTTTTTCATTCAAAGTTAGTTCATAATTGGGTCTAAACCGCAGGTCGCTTATGCCCAGTTTTAGGTTGATGGTCTGTGCGGCATTGTCCTTAAAATAAATCACCAGTTTGCGTTTTCTTTGGCTTACAATCTTGGTAAAATTACCGTTTTTACCCATACTCACGTTGCTGATGTTACGCAAAACAATGGCATTGACCGTGCTGTCGTTTTCGAGCAAAAGCACCTCGCTTTCGGGGTCTAATGGCTTTATTTTGCCCTCATAGTTGATGAGTTCCACGCCTTCTATAGCCTCAATCTCTACAAAATTTCCGACGTTGGCAATCAAAATATCCCTGTTAGACTGCACATTTTTTTCTTTTTCAATGATTTTATAAACCATCTCAACCCGTTCGATGCCGCTGCCCTGCCTGTCGCTCGTAGCCACAATCTGCGTGCTGTCTATGCCATCGGGCAGGTCTATCTCTATCATTTTTTGGTCTGGAACAACCCTCGTTTCAAGGTCTAAAATGCCTAAACCCTCCCTGAAAATAAAGACTTTCTTAGTCGAAAAATCATTCAATGTCTCTAACTTTTGGGCTTTGACACCGACCATCAACACAACCATAAAAACCGATTGCAATACAATAAAATATTTTTTTAACATCTCAAAATCTATTAGAAATCCATTAGCCAAGTTCAAAAAATGCTTTTAAAACACCTATCTAGCCAGCAAATGTACCATTTTTTGAACCAATTAAACCAAAAATTAAAATTAAATCAAATTATTTTTAAAGTTTTGTGTTATTTAAAAATAATTTATCTTTGCACTATGGAAAACTCCAAACGCTCTTTTGACCCACTTGCTGCCTACGAAAACTTTGATAAAAATTCATCATCAAACACAACCTCTAACAAGCCAAATCGCTTTTTAGCCAATGCCCCTATGCCTGCGTCCGCCCACCAATTGGCTAAAATACCGCCTCACTCCCGAGACCTTGAAGAGGCAGTGCTGGGTGCCGTTATGCTTGAAAAAGATGCCCTATACACCGTTATCGATGTACTGCTACCCCACTATTTCTACGACCCCAAGCACGAAGCCATTTTTGGTGCCATCAAAAAACTGTTTGAGCAGTCGCAGCCCATCGATATACTCACGGTAACGCAGCAACTCCGCAAACAAAATGAGTTGGAGACGGCTGGTGGCATCTTGTTTGTGTCCGAACTCACAGGCAAGGTTAGTTCAGCAGCCAACGTCGAAGCCCACGCACGCATCGTGTTGGAGATGCACCTCAAACGCTCATTGATACAAATATCCTCAAAAAATCAACACGATGCCTACGACAACGCCATCGATGCGTTTGACCTGTTGGATAAAGCGGAGCAAAGCCTCTTTGCACTCTCGCAGGGCAACGTCAAAAAAGGTGCCGACGATATGGCAAGCCTCATCACTAAATCTATTTTACAGATGCAGGAGGTCGCCAAAAAAACCGACGGGCTTTCGGGCACACCTACTGGCTTTATCAAACTGGACCAACTGACGGGTGGGTGGCAGCCCTCAAACCTAATCATTATAGCAGGCAGACCGGGCATGGGCAAATCCGCCTTTGTTACCTCAATGGCTCGAAACATAGCCGTAGATTTTAATATACCCGTAGCCATTTTTTCGTTAGAGATGTCGAGCATAGAAATTGCCAATAGGCTCATCTCAGCCGAGTCGGGCATCAAATCCGAACAGATAAAGACGGGCAAACTTGACCCACACCAATGGGTTCAACTCGAAACCAAAATCAAACGCCTTTCGCAAGCCCCAATATATATTGACGAAACAGCATCATTGACCCTGTTGGAGGTGCGTGCCAAATGCCGAAGGCTCAAATCGCAGCACAATATCCAACTCATTATTATTGATTATCTACAATTGATGTCGGGCGGCGACCACAGTGGCAAAAGCACTGGCAACCGTGAACAAGAGATAGCCAATATCTCACGGGGTCTCAAAGCGATTGCAAAGGAACTAAACGTCCCCGTCATCGCCCTGTCTCAACTCAGCCGTGCCGTTGAAATACGGGGTGGCGACAAACGACCGTTGCTATCCGACCTACGAGAGAGTGGGAGCATAGAGCAAGATGCGGACATGGTGATTTTTATTTACCGACCCGAGTACTACAAGATACTGCAAGACGTAGAGGGGCGGAGCCTCAAAGGCATTGGGCAACTCATCGTTGCCAAACACCGAAGCGGTGGATTAGATAATATAAACCTGAGGTTCATATCCGAATATGCCAAGTTTGATAATTTAGAACACTCTCAAAACTTTGATTTTGAAGTGCCAAGCGAAGGTTCAAACTCAAACAACACCATCACGATGACTTCGAGAATGGACACCAGCGTGCCAAAAGAAAATATACCACCACCATTTTAAGTAAAAATTGTTTATGCGAATTGTGTTTATGGGTACACCCGATTTTGCGGTGCCAAGCCTACATATATTGATAGAAAACGGCTATGAGGTTGTTGGAGTGGTTACGGCGTGCGACAAACCGACGGGTCGAGGGCTAAAAATGACCTCATCGGCAGTAAAAACCTATGCTCATTCGCAGGGATTGACGGTTTTGCAGCCC
>JAYWHZ010000045.1:0-4941 GCA_043777395.1 Bacteroidota bacterium | reverse complement strand
CAACATTCCGTGTCAAAACCGATGAAGAAACAGGGCAAACCATCATTTCGGGCATGGGAGAACTTCACCTTGAAATCATCGTAGATAGACTCCGCCGTGAATTTAAGGTAGAATGTAACCAAGGTGCGCCGCAAGTATCCTACAAAGAAGCACTCACTATGAGCGTTACACACCGAGAATTGTATAAAAAACAAACAGGCGGTCGTGGTAAATTTGCAGACATACAAGTCGAGATAGGTCCAAGAACCGACGGCAAAGAAGGTTTAGAATTTATCAACGAAGTAGTGGGCGGCTCTATTCCCCGTGAATATATACCCGCTGTTCAAAAAGGCTTTGAGTCTTGTTTAGACAATGGCGTGTTGGCAGGCTTCAAACTCGATAGCTTAAAGGTTCGCTTGTTTGATGGTTCATTTCACCCTGTGGACTCCGATTCGCTCTCTTTTGAACTTGCAGCCCGCAACGCATTCCGTGATGCAGCCAAAAAAGCAGGAGCCGTATTGCTCGAACCCATCATGAAAGTAGAAGTCGTAACACCCGAAACCTATATGGGCGATGTGATTGGCGACCTCAACAAACGACGTGGACAACTCTTGGGCATGGATAGCAGAGGCACAGCACAGATAATCAAAGCAAAAGTGCCATTATCAGAAATGTTTGGATACGTAACCGTTTTGAGAACACTCACATCGGGACGAGCCACCTCCACCATGGAATTTGCACACTATACCGAAACACCTCGAAGCATAGCCGAAGACGTACTTACAAAATACAAAGCAAAAGTTGCTGCTGAAAAAGAATAATTATAAGCGCATCTCTGCCAACAACCACGTCGGAGATGTCATTTATTGACAAAAAAAATTGATAGAAAAATATAAAAATGAGTCAAAAAATTAGAATCAAGTTACAGTCCTACGACCATAATTTGGTAGATAAGTCAGCCGAAAAAATTGTTAAAACGGTCAAAGCAACAGGTGCTGTGGTCAGCGGTCCAATACCTTTGCCAACCCGCAAACAGATTTTCACCGTCTTGCGTGCGCCCCACGTAAACAAAAAATCGAGAGAGCAGTTTCAACTCTGTGCCTACAAACGCTTGTTAGATATTCACAGCTCAAACGCCAAAACGGTCGATGCGTTGATGAAACTTGAACTTCCAAGCGGCGTAGATGTTTCTATCAAAGTTTAAATCTGGCTTCGTACAGGCAAACAAAAATGGATTGAGCAATCATTTCATCGCAATATAAAGTTGAAGACGCACCAATAAATCATTGTTGCCAATCAATTAGAACACATTTTTAGCGGTTGTAGATTCCGATTTGTTGCTCGGAATAACATTTCCAAACCATCTTTCGTGGGCGAAAGGCGGGACTTGGGAATGCTTATTATACACAAAATACAATCTCATCAACTATTTATAATTCAGTATATTAATAAAAATAAATGGCAGGTTTAATAGGAAAAAAAGTAGGAATGACTTCCCTCTTCGAGACCGACGGTCGAAACACACCGTGTACAGTATTGGAGGTAGGTCCTTGCGTTGTAACGCAAGTCCGTACGAAAGAAAAAGATGGATACGATGCCTACCAATTGTCTTTTGGTGACAAAAAAGAAAAAAACACATCAAAAGCAATGATTGGGCATTTTGCTAAAGCCAGCAGCACTCCAAAACGCAAACTCAAAGAATTTAAAAACTTTGAAGGCGAATTGACCTTAGGTCAAGTGCTAAGCACCGACCTTTTTGTAGAAGGCGACATGGTAAGTGTCGTTGGTACTTCAAAAGGTAAGGGGTTTCAGGGCGTTGTAAAACGTCATGGTTTTAGTGGTGTTGGTGGTCAAACCCACGGACAACACAATCGTTTGAGAGCACCGGGTTCGTTGGGCGCATCGTCGTTCCCCTCTCGTGTGTTCAAAGGTATGCGTATGGCAGGTCGCACAGGCGGCGATGCCGTCAAAGTAAAAGGTTTGCAAGTCCTCAAAGTGGTAGCCGAACACAACCTGATCGTTGTCAAAGGTGCCGTTCCGGGTGCAAAAGGATCTTATGTAACCATCGAAAAATAAGGAGAAAACCATGCAATTAGAAGTATTGAACAGTCAAGGTCTTGCAACAGGAAAAACAGTAGAGTTGCCAGCCGATGTTTTTGGTTTAGAACCAAATGACCACGTCATCTACTTAGATGTTAAGCAGTATCTGGCAAATCAACGCCAAGGTACGCACAAATCTAAAGAACGGTCGGAGATGAGCGGCTCAACCCGCAAGTTGAAAAAACAAAAAGGAACGGGCGGCGCTCGTGCAGGCGATATCAACTCACCTACTATGGTCGGTGGTGGTCGTGCATTTGGTCCCAAGCCCCGTGATTATGGTTTTAAATTGAATAAAAAAGTAAAAGTCTTGGCTCGAAAGTCTGCATTATCCTACAAAGCAATGAACAATAACATCATCGTAGTAGAAGATTTTAGCATCGAAGCAAAAACAAAAGCTTATCTCGCCGTTTTGAAAAGTCTAAAATTAGATGCCAAAAAATCGATATTGGTAACCACTGACTACGTCGATAACCTAACATTAGCCAGTAGAAACATCCCGAACGCAACCGTAATGACCGTTGCAGATTTGTGTACCTACGATATTATGAACGCCAATAAACTGATACTAACCACCAATTCGGTTAGTCAATTTAACGAATACCTAAACAAATAAGGAGAAAAAAAGATGACACACATTAATATTTCCATATTAAAAAAACCAATGATGACCGAAAAGTCGGTTCTGTTGGAAAGCAAGAGAAGTCAATACACTTTTCAGGTAGATATAAAGGCAAATAAAGTCGAAATCAAAAAAGCCATTGAATCCATGTATGGTGTCAGCGTAGAGTCTATCAACACCCTGCTGACCGCAGGCAAACGCAAGACCCGAAACACCAAATCAGGATTTATTCAAGGCAAACGCTCTAACTATAAAAAAGCAATTGTACGTTTGAAAGCAGGCGAAACCATCGACCTCTACGGTAACGCATAAAATAGTATCAAAACATGGGAGTAAGAAGAATAAGACCAATCACGCCAGGGCAAAGATTTAAAGTTGTCAATACTTTTGAAGAGGTAACAACAGACAGACCCTACAAACCGCTCGTCGAGTCTCACAAAAAATCAGGTGGACGAAACAGCTCTGGTCGCATGACCATGCGCTACACAGGCGGCGGACACAAACGCCAATACCGAATCATAGACTTCAAACGGGATAAACACAACATGCCCGCAGTCGTCGAAACCGTCGAATACGACCCAAACCGCTCGGCACGCATCGCATTGGTCAAATATGAAGACGGCGAACGCCGCTACATATTAGCACCACGCAACCTCAAAGTCGGACAAACCGTAGAATCAGGCAAAGGCGTTGCACCCGAAACGGGCAATACGCTCTATCTAAGCGAAATTCCATTGGGTTCAAACATCTACAACATAGAAATGCAACCCGGCAAAGGCGGCTCGCTCGTCAGAAGTGCAGGCTCTTATGCACAGCTCAATGCCCGTGACGGCAAATACGCCGTCGTAAGGCTACCATCGGGCGAGGTTCGTATGATATTGCTGACTTGTATGGCTACAATGGGCGAAACCTCCAACCCCGACCACTTTCTCGAAAGAAGCGGAAAAGCAGGCAGAAGCCGGTGGCTCGGTCGCCGACCAAGGGTAAGAGCCGTCGTGATGAACCCAGTCGATCACCCTATGGGCGGTGGCGAAGGACGTGCCTCAGGTGGACACCCACGCTCTCGCAAAGGCTTAAAATCAAAAGGTTTGAAAACCCGTTCTTTGAAAAAATCATCTAATCAATTCATTATTCAAAAACGTAAGAAGTAACAAAATATGCCACGTTCAATCAAAAAAGGTCCTTTCGTGTACTATAAATTAGACAAGAAAGTCCAAGCAATGAATGATAAAACCTTGAAAAAAGCAGTTGTCAAGACATGGTCTCGTGCCTCAATGATAACGCCAGACTTCATAGGACACACCTTTGCAGTACACAACGGCAACAAATTCGTGCCTGTACTTGTAACCGAAAACATGATAGGTCATAAGTTGGGCGAATTTTCGCCAACCCGTACATTTAGAGGACACGCAGCAAAAAAAGATAAAGGAAAAAGATAAACAATGGAAGCAATCGCTAAATTAAATAATCACCCTACGTCGCCTCGCAAAATGCGTTTGGTTGCAGACCTCATCAGAGGTCAAAAGGTAGAACAAGCACGCCGTATCTTGGAGTTTTCTGAGAAAATAGCATCAGTTCCCTTGCAAAAACTGCTCTTGTCTGCCGTCAAAAACTGGGAAACAAAAAATGAAGGTCAAAGCATCGATAGTGCCGAACTGTACGTAAAAACTGTTTTTGTCGATGGCGGTAAAATGCTCAAACGCCTCCGCCCTGCTCCGCAAGGACGAGGTCATCGCATCAGAAAACGCTCTAACCACATCACCATTATCATCGACAGTAAAAACTAAGCTCATGGGACAAAAAGTAAATCCAATATCGCTCCGTTTAGGCATCATCAAAGGTTGGGATTCTAACTGGTTTGGTGGTCGCAAATACGCCGATAAATTAGTAGAAGATGCTAAAATTCGTCAATATCTGACCGCCCGTATCAACAACGGCGGCATCGCAAAGATTGTCATCGAACGAACCATTCGCCGCATCATCATCACCATTCACACCTCACGACCGGGTATTATCATCGGCAAAGGTGGGCAAGAAGTGGATAAGATACGTGAAGAAATCAAGAAGCTGACCTCAAAAGATGTTCAAATCAATATCTACGAAATAAAACGTCCCGAAATGGACGCATATTTGGTTGCCGAAGGCGTTGCCAAACAACTCGAAGGTCGTGTATCGTTTCGTAGAGCCATGAAAACCTCTATG
The DNA here is from genome assembly GCA_043777395.1 of Bacteroidota bacterium. Taxonomy (GTDB): domain Bacteria; phylum Bacteroidota; class Bacteroidia; order UBA7662; family JAYWHZ01; genus JAYWHZ01. The sequence goes on along the minus strand of JAYWHZ010000045.1, from coordinate 41 downwards.
CAAGCCACCATGAGAACCAACGTTGAGGGCATAAAAATAAT
>JAYWHZ010000044.1:0-4949 GCA_043777395.1 Bacteroidota bacterium | reverse complement strand
ACATTGGTTTATGGTTTGGACTATGTGGCTTTGCACGCCGAAGTTCTGGCATTTAAAAAAAATATTAATCCCAATATTGTTTTGTTTACCTACACTTTTGATGCCCAAATGGAAGCCACGCTTGTGGTCAAAAATACGGTTCAGGGCGATGGTTTTTCGGTTTTGGAATGCGTTTTTGATGGTCAGGTGTTCAGTTTAGAAATTCCATTTGTTGATAAATTTTCTATTGAGAATGCGGTGGTGTGCTGTGTTTATTTGCTTTCAAAAGACTATCCGATAGACCTTGTCAAAGACCGTTTGCTGCGGCTCACTCCAATTCAGATGCGTGTGGAGCAGCGTTCGGGCATCAACCATTGTACGCTCATCAACGATGCGTATAGTTTTGACATTAGCTCGCTCAAAATGAGTTTGGATTTGCTCAAACACCCTTCAAAAAACAAAAAAAAGACGCTTATCCTGTCCGATATTCTCGAAAACAGCAAAGGCAACCAACGCCTCTATGCCGAAATGGCTACACTCGTCAGGACACAAAACATCGACCGTTTGATTGGGATAGGTCGAGAAATAAGCCATTATGCCTCATATTTTCAGTTTATAAATCAGGTAGAACTCTTCGACTCGACCGACGATTTTCTGACTGCCATCAACACACTCACGTTTGCCAACGAACTGATTTTGCTCAAAGGGGCAAGGATTTTTGAGTTTGAACGCATTGTGGGTTATCTGTCAGACAAGCTCCACGACACTGTTTTGGAAATAAACCTCGATGCACTGCTCTACAATTTTAACGTTTATAAACAAAAGGTCGATAAAAAAGTCAAGATAATGGTTATGGTCAAGGCATCGTCTTATGGCAACGGAAGTTTTGAGGTAGCCAACTTGCTCCAACACCACCACGCCGACTATCTGGCGGTGGCTTATGCCGACGAGGGCGTAAAACTCCGTCAGTTGGGTATCTTGGCGTTGCCCATCATGGTGCTTAACCCCGAAAGAGGCAGCATCAGAAACATGATTGACCAGCGTTTGGAACCCACTTTATACAGCACAAGAACCTTAAACCTTTTTGCCCAGTTTTTACAGACCATGCCCAACAAACCCAAAGATTTTAGACTGCCTATTCACATTGAAATCGATTCGGGTATGAGGCGTTTGGGTTTTGAATGGGATAACACAAAAGAATTGATTCATTTATTGAAAAAAAACAACCATTTGTTTGAAATAAAATCTGTTTTTTCGCACTTGGCAGCCAGCAGCGAACCAAAGCACAAGGATTTTACCAATCTACAAATCGACCGTTTTGAGCAATGCTACACCCAAATATGCGATGCTTTGAACACAAAACCCCTCAAACACATTTGCAACACGGCGGGCATCAGCCATTGTCCAGAAGCCCATTTTGATATGGTGCGGGTCGGCATTGGCTTATATGGCGTAGAGAGTTCGGCAGAGCACCAAAGCGAGTTGATGAACGTTAGCACCCTAAAAACGGTTGTTTCTCAGCTCAAACACATCAAAAAAGGCGAAAGTATTGGGTATAGCCGCAGTGCCATTGCCCCAAGAGACCTTTGCATCGCAACGCTTGCCATTGGCTATGCCGACGGCATCAGCAGGGCGTTTGGCAGCGGTAGGGCATCTTTTTCTATCAATGGTCGGCTGGCAAAAACGATAGGCAGCATCTGTATGGATATGTGTATGGTCGATGTTTCCCACATTGCCGACGTGAGAGAGGGCAACGAAGTGGAGATTTTTGGCAACCAAAAGTCTATCGTCGATTTGAGTGCCGAAGCCCAAACCATTCCCTACGAGATTTTGACCAACATCTCTCAACGTGTCAAGAGAATTTATATTAAAGAATAAAAAAAAACTTTCGACAAAGAACAAGTTTGCCTTTGCCAAAAGTTGGGTGTTGGGTGTTTGAAAATGGATTTATTTTTTTAATAAATCTCTGATTTGACCCAAAAGCACTTCTTCGTTTGATGGCGGTGCAGGGATTTCAACTTGTTTTTTACCCATCTTGTTTACGCCCTTGACAATCAAAAACATCACAAAAGCCACAATCACAAAATTAATAATGGCACTGATAAAACGACCATACATCACCGCCGATTTGGGAGCCACAACCACGCCCGAAGCGTCTTTGACCTCGGGCGACAGAATAATTTCGGCTTTCGCCAAATCGCCTACCTGAAACAACTGACCCACAACGGGCATAAACATACCCTCTACAAACGCCACAACAATAGCACCAAAAGCGGCAGCCATCACCAAACCTACGGCAATGTCTATGAGACCGCCACGCATCGCAAAATCTTTGAATTCTTTAAGCATAATCTTGTAAAAAAATGGGTTTTAAATATGAAAAATGGGTTAAAATGAAAATTAAATCGCAAACGTCCGTTTTTTTTGTTGAGATAACACGTATGCACGCCTGATAATTAATAATAATCATACCAATTTTTATTTTTTTCTTATTTTTGACCTAAATTAACAAAGGATTAACCCAATTATAAGTTAAAAAAAACACACCCAAGAGATGTCTAAAATAAAAAATGCAACCGTTTTAATCACAGGCGGAGCCAACGGAATAGGCAAACTGATGGCGGAGCGGTGCCTCGAACAAGGCGCCAAAAACGTCGTGATTTGGGACATCAACGAGCCGAATTTAGAAAAAACTGTTCAAGAGTTCAAACAAAAAGGCTTTGGCAATGTGTCGTCCTATCTGGTCGATGTCTCCGATTTGGCAGACATCACTTGGGCAGCCCAAGAGGTCTTAAAAGAAATGGGCAGCATCGATGTTTTGTTTAACAATGCGGGCATTGTCGTAGGCAAACATTTTCAAGACCACACCCACAAAGAAATAGACAAAACGCTATCTATCAACGTATTGGCAGTTATGCACATTACCAAGTTTTTTTTGCCTGCTATGCTGGCTCAACGCCAAGGACACATCATCAACATTGCCTCGGCGGCTGGCTTGATGCCCAACCCCAAAATGTCGGTCTATGTAGGGAGCAAATACGCCGTTGTGGGCTGGTCCGAATCGCTGCGCATCGAGCTCGAGCAGCAAAAAAGCAACGTTTATGTAACGACCGTTACGCCGGGCTATATCGATACGGGCATGTTTGATGGCGTGCGCATGCACCCTTTTATTCCCATTTTGAAACCCGATTTTATTGTCGATAAGATATTAGAAGGCGTGAAAAACAACGCCACTTCGGTCAGAGAACCCTTCATGACCAAGACCGTTCCGATTTTGAGGGGTATTTTGCCCACCAAAACATTTGACTTTGTGGCTGGAAAACTCTTTCATGTCTATGATTCGATGGCTGACTTTGTGGGCAGACCAAGCAAAGAAGCAATGCCCGAAAAAACCAAACTCCTGAAAAATAATTCAAAATTATAATTGAAAAGCCTTACCATTTGGAATTGGAAGTGAACGCAAATTCTCAAAAAACCATCGTCGCAGTTGTGGGTCCGACGGCTGCGGGCAAAACGGCTATGGGTCTGCACATTGCCCAAGCGTTTGGCGGCGAAATCGTGTCGGCAGACTCCCGACAGTGCTACCGTCAGATGACCATCGGCACTGCCAAGCCTTTGGCTGATGAATTGGCGGCGGTCAGGCATCATTTTATCAACCATCAATCGATACACGACCCCTACAATGCGGGTCGGTTTGCCAAAGACGCTACACATTTTTTGGGTCAATATTTTGTTCACAATTCATTTGTTACGCTTGTGGGGGGTTCGGGTCTCTATATCGATGCTTGTATAGATGGCTTTGACGACCTGCCGAGCAACAGCCAACTGAGGGTAGAAATAGAGCAAGACTACAACCACAAAGGCATTGTTTATCTTCAAGAAACCCTCGAACAATTGGATTCCATTTACCATCAACAAATAGATTTGAACAATCCCCAACGCTTGATGAGGGCTTTGGAGGTGTGTCTGGCGAGTGGCAAAAAATATTCTGACTTGCGTAAAAATACCCCACAAGGGTTGGGTGGATTGGGCTACAACATCGTTTGGATTGGCTTGAACGAACCCCATAGGGCAGTTTTGTATCAACGCATCAACGACAGGGTAGATAAAATGGTTGCTGATGGCTTGGTTAATGAAGCTCTACATCTCTACGATTTAAGGCATTTGGACGCTCTGAAAACGGTGGGCTACAGCGAATTATTTGAATATTTTGATAAAAAAACGACCCTCGACGAAGCCATCGAACGCATCAAAACAAACACACGCCGATATGCTAAACGCCAGCTCACTTGGTTTAGAAAGCGAGGCGACCAGATTGCTTGGTTTGAACCCAACCAAAGCACTGAAATCATAAACTATATTGAACAAAAAATCCTTAAAAGACAATAAACCCATTATTTTTAACCAATATCTATTTTTGAGCAAAAATCTATTTTGCCCCACCCAATCATGTCAAAACAAATAAAAATATCGGTGTTGATGACCGTCTATAATACTGATTTCTCATACACCAAAAGAGCTATTGACTCCGTTTTAAACCAAGATTTTCAGGATTTTGAACTTATTATCATCGACGACGGCAGCAAGGACAACAACCGAGAGGCTTTGCTGCAATATGCCCAAAAACACGAAGACAAAATCGTGTATATCCGACACAGCAATCGGGGGCAGTCGGCATCTGTCAATCGGGGCGTTCTCAATAGCGTAGGCGAATTTATAACGATGCTCGACAGCGACGACGAATACAAACCGCACCACCTAAGCACTTGTCTGCAAGAGATAGAAGGTCTGGATTTGATTTGCTCCAACACCGAAACCATCGTCGATAGCATAGACGATTATTATGTTCCCGACAAAGACGACTTTACCAAACTCATTCACTTGGACGATAGCGTTTTGTTTGGCACGTTGTTTGGGCGCAAAGAGGTGTTTTTGAGCATTCGCTTTAAGAGTGGATTTGCTGCCGATGC
>JAYWHZ010000043.1:0-4998 GCA_043777395.1 Bacteroidota bacterium | reverse complement strand
TTTGTCCCCAACTGAACACCGATTGGGAACTACAAGCCTATTTGCAGCGGTATTTGCAAATTTCATTTACCAACGACCTAAAAAACACTAATTTTGGGCTTCTAACCTTCAATTGCAACCCGTATTTTGAAGTCGAATTGAACAATAAGCGTTTTTTATTGTCCAAAAATTTAAGAACTTTTGACCTTTACATTGCACCAAAAAAATAGATGAACAAACAGATTGAAACGCATTTAAAATCTGATATTTTTAAGAAAATAGCCCAACTATCTGCCCAACTCCAAGTCGAAACCTATCTCGTGGGCGGTTTTGTCAGAGATATATTTCTCGACAGACCCTGCAAAGACATCGATATTTTGGTGCTTGGTAGCGGCATCGATTTTGCCCTAAAACTGGCACAGTCGCTGCCCAATAAACCCAAAGTAAACTATTTTAAAAATTTTGGAACGGCAATGATGTCCATCGACGGCATAGAAATAGAGTTTGTGGGTGCCAGAAAAGAATCCTACCAAACGCATTCTCGAAAACCAATCGTAGAAAATGGTACCTTAGACGACGACCTGCGCCGCCGTGATTTTACCATCAATGCCTTGGCAATCGGTCTTTTTCCCAATTTTGGGCAATTGATTGACCAGTTTGAAGGGCAAAAACACCTCGACGAACGCAAAATCATTACCCCAACCGACCCAAACACCACTTTTATCGACGACCCGCTACGCATGATGAGAGCCATTAGGTTTGCAACGCAACTGGGCTTCGACATCGACACCCAAACGCAAAAATCTATTGCCGACAACGCCCACAGGATAAAAATCGTGTCGAAAGAACGCATAACCGACGAACTCAACAAGATTATTGCCTCAAAAATACCTTCTATCGGTTTTCGCTATCTGATGGATTGCGGCTTGCTCAAATTTATTTTTCCCGAAATGCAAAACCTAAAAGGCATCAAAATCATTGACAACAAAGGGCATAAAGATAATTTTTACCACACGTTGCAGGTTTTGGATAATATTTGCCTTCACACAACGGATTTGTGGCTCCGTTGGGCTGCTATATTGCACGACATTGCCAAGCCTGCTACGCAGCGTTTTGAAGAAAACATCGGTTGGACTTTTCATGGGCATGAGGATTTGGGAAGCCGCTGGGTGCCTAAGATTTTTGCCCATCTCAAACTGCCCCTCGACGACAAAATGCGGTTTGTGCAAAAAATGGTCAGGCTGCACCTGCGACCCATCGCCCTGACCAAAACGGAGGTAACGGACTCTGCCGTGAGGCGTTTGCTTTTTGAGGCGGGCGAAGATATTGAGGCTTTGATGACGTTGTGTAGAGCCGATATTACGTCAAACAATGAGTCGAAGGTTGTTCGCTACCTCAAAAATTTTGATGAGTTGCAGCAAAAATGCAAGGAAATTGAGGAAAAAGACCAACTAAAAAATTGGCAGCCGCCTATCTCGGGCGAACTCATTATGGAGACTTTTGGCATCTCGCCTTCAAAGCAAGTGGGAACTATAAAAGATGCCATCAGGGAGGCAATATTGGACGGTGTTATCCCAAACGACTACCAAAACGCCTACGATATGATGATAGAAATGGGCAAAGAGTTGGGATTGGAAAATAAAATTAAAAACCAAAGACCTTAAAAAGATGACAGGATAGCTGGTTTTTACGCCAAACTATCCCGCATCAATCAAATCAAATCACTATGAAAACATCGTGGTCCCAGCAGGACTTGAACCTGCGACCTGCGGATTATGAGTCCGACGCTCTAACCAACTGAGCTATAGGACCGAACTATTTTTGTGAAAAAGAGTAAGCTTAAGTTCTCACATATCTATTCGGTCTGCAAAGATAGCGGTTTTATTTTTATAATTCCAAATTTTATTTCATTAAAAATATTTAAACAAACCCAAAACACACAAAAATGATTAAAAACATACTTTTTGACCTCGGCGGCGTGCTACTCAACATCGATTACGACGCACCTGTCAAGCAATTTGAGCAACTTGGACTAAAAGATTTTGACCAACTCTATACCAAAAAATCTCAACACAAACTCTTAGACGACTTGGAAACAGGCAACATTTCGCCCGACCAATTTAGAACCGAACTCAAAAAACACCTCACATCAAACCCAACAGACCAACAGATAAACACCGCTTGGAACAGCATCTTGCTCGATTTTCCAACAAAACGAATGGAATTGTTAAAAAATCTTAAAACACACTACAACATTTTGGTGCTGAGCAACACCAACGCCATTCACATCGAGGGTTTCAATCAAATTTTATGGCACACACTTGGCATCAAACACCTCAACGAAGTGGCTGAACATGTCTATTTTTCGCATGAGATACACCAACGCAAACCCAACGAGGCAGCATTTGAATATGTATTGAACGATGCCAAAATTGAAGCCAACCAAACGCTCTACATCGAAGACAGCATTCAGCACATCAATGCGGCTCAAAAAATGGGTTTTCAGTGCATTCATCACCCAACCAACGGCGATATTTTGCCTTATTTTGACACCTTGTTGAGCATCTAAAACCTGTTAATCTAAATCTGTCTGCAAAAGTTTGAGCGATTTATAAATGCCATGTTCAACGTTCATCAGGTCCAAATGTTTGCCAAATTCAACAATTTGCCCATCACGAATGACGGCAATTTTATCGGCATTTTTTATCGTCGAAAGTCGGTGGGCAATAATGATAGACGTTCGATTTTTCATCAGTTTATCCAAGGCTTCTTGCACCAACTGCTCGCTTTGGCTGTCGAGCGAACTCGTTGCCTCGTCCAAAATCAAAAGTTCAGGATTTTTGAGCACTGCCCTTGCTATGGCGATGCGTTGGCGTTGCCCGCCACTCAGTTTGATGCCTCTTTCGCCCACGATGGCTTGGTAGCCCTGCGGAATTTCGGAAATAAACGTGTGTGCATTGGCTTTTTTTGAGGCTTCTACTACCTCGTCGGCAGAGGCATCGGGCTTGCCGTAGGCAATGTTTTCAAAAATCGTCCCACCAAAAAGCAAGACATCTTGCGGCACGATAGCCATTTTGCCCCTTATCTGCGTCAAGTCAAACGTTTGTAAATCTTGATTGTTGATTAGTATCTGTCCCGAAGTGGGTTCATAAAAACGGAGCAATAGATTGACAATCGTCGATTTTCCGGCACCCGATGCCCCAACTAAAGCCAGTTTTTCGCCCCCATTAACCGTAAAGTTGATGTCTTTGAGCGTCTGAACATCTTGCCGTGAAGGATACGAAAACGCCAAATTTCTAAACTCAATCGTAAGTCCTGTTGGTATTTTTGGCGTAAGGTTTGCGGTTGATAGTGGCACGAGGGGCTTGGTGTCGATGTGTTTCAAATTGATGGGTTCGGCATGTTCGCCCAATATCTCGAAGATACGCTCCGTAGCCCCAACAGATTTTTGGATTTGGGCATACAACTCCGCAAAACTACCCATTGCACCACCCACAAACGTCGAATAAATGATAAAACTGGTCAGTTCGCCAACCGATATTTCAGATTGATTGACCAAATTGCAGCCATACCAAACCACAAGCACAATAGAACCAAACAAACAAAAGATGATGAATGAAGCAAAAGAACCTCTAAAAATTGCCCCTCGTTTGGCTAAAACAACCACTTCGTCGATGCTTTTTTTGTAGCGTTGAGATTCAAACCACTCATTGGTAAATGCTTTGACCGATGCAATGGCTTGCAGTGTTTCTTCCAAAACGGTGTTCGATTGGGCTAATTTATCTTGTGCTTGTCGAGATATTTTTCTGATAAACTTACCAAAAACGACCGCCGCCACAATCAAAAAAGGAAAAACACCCAGCATCATCAGCGTGAGTTTGGCAGAGATGAACCACAAAAAAGCGATGCCTCCCGAGAGAACTACCAGCTGCCTGATAATCATTGCCAAAGTGGTGGTGAGTGTGTCTTGGATTTGAGCCAAATCGGACGAGATGCGGCTTTGCAATTCGCCCACTCGGTTGTTGGCAAAAAAATTCATGGGCAGGCTAATCATTTTCTCAAAAGCCGACAAACGCAGGTCTGCCAACACCGATTCGCCCACTTTGACAAACGAGGAAATCCGAAAAAACGATAAACTGGCTTGAACAAACAAGATAACCAGCAAAGCCACCGTAATGCCGTTGATGGTTGTGAATAAGGTTGATTTTTGCGATAAGTTGCCAAAGAAAGACAGTTTTTGGGTAATTATAACGGGTAAAACATCAGATTTTGGTACGGCAACATCAACCAGTTTGCCCATCAAGAATGGGAAAAACAACGACACGATGCTTTCTAAAAACAACATTGCCAGACCCAAAAAAAACGCCCATTGGTAGGGTTTTAAAAACACAAACAGCTTGGCAATCTGTGTCAATGCGTGTTTATTCAATTTGGCTTTGGGCAGTTCTTGCTCCAAAGTGCCACTGCTATTAAAACTTTGTCGAGCCACTTATTTTGGTGTTTTTTTTATGTTATGACTTAGGTATTGCTTTGTTCGAGCCAGTCCGAATAGATTTTTGGGAGTGAATCGGTGCCGTTGTAGAGCATCAAAAAAGCGGTTGTAATGGGCAAATATTCGTTTAGGTGTGCCGTTTTTTCGGTTGCTTTAATGATAGAGACGAGGTTTATTTCGGGTTCGTCGGGCATTTTGAAAAAACAAAACATAGGCACTAAAAGGTAATCCCATTTGCCTTCGGTGGCAATGCGTTGCCCTTCTCTGACGATGCTTTGAAAAGGCTCATCGACCAAATCGACGTTAGAGATGAGTTCTTCGTAGATTTCTACGGTTGCTTCGTCTTGAAATTCATCGTCTTCGGTGAGCAAAAATCCATTTAAAAAATCATCAATATCAACTGAGGCATCGTCGATTTTGCATTCTTGGAGATAAAAAAACAGGTCGAAAGCCTCCGTACCTCTATCGACTATCAGATCTTCAAAAGCCAGCCATTTGGGTGTTTCCATGTATTCTTCGCCCTTTTT
>JAYWHZ010000042.1:0-5059 GCA_043777395.1 Bacteroidota bacterium | reverse complement strand
TTGTTGGGAATGATGGTGAAATAGATTTCGTCGAAGCCCATTTTTTTGTAATGCTCTGTGAGTTGATTGTAATTTTTTACGATTTGGCTGATGCTTGTATCGCTGATATTTGCAAAAGAGCCATATTGCCCGTTTATACACTCGTCTAAAAACAGTTGGTCTTTTTGTTTGTCCCAAATTATTTTTGGTTCTATTTTATTAAAAAAACGGTGGTTAATAAATGCTTTATAGTGTTTGAACTGCATAGAGATCCTGTCGTTAAACAAGATTTGTTGTAGAATATATTCGGCATTGGGGGTAAAAAAATTTTGCAGGGCTTCAAAATTTTTAACTATTTTTGATGTTTTATCCAATTGATAATCCACAATGATGTTATTTGTGTTTCTGGGTTCAGTTGCGGTGCGTTCAACGGTTTCGATGATGAGTATATTTTGGCTATTTTTTGGCAGTTGATTGATTGTGAATTGGTCTTTCCATTTTATAAAAAAAACATTATCAATGCCTTTTAATAAATTGTTGTTGGGTTCCAATTGCTCAAAAAAACTATCCCCAAGCAAAAAGAGATTAATACCGTTTTCATATTTTGTTAAGTCATTTACAAATGGTTTGGCACAAATTTCTTTTTTTTGGTTAAAGTGTAATAAGCCACTCAAACTGTACAAATCGCCTCTATCGAAGGCATATTTTCCGATGATGGGCATGGTTTGTAGGGCAAAAAAGGGTATATGCCCCAGCAGCAAGAGTGCCGATGCCAAGAGCAATGCAGTGTAAGTAATCGTTTTTCTTATCATAATCGGATTGCAGTTTTTAAAATTGAAAATAGATAAATTGGCTCTGTTCAAACACACCCAAAAGCACGATAGCAGCCCCAAATCCAATACATTTTACCCAAAACAGAACGTCGTTTTTGGTATTTATTTGGGCATAAAATCGGTCTTTCAGCATGAGCAATACCACCAATAAAACACAAAAAATCAGTTCGTTGCCGCTCAATACATTTGAATGAATAGTATCTGTAAACGAAATATTGGCTATTTTATCAAGTATTTTGAAGGCATTCTCGATACTATCTGCCCTAAAAAAAATCCAAGTTGTGGCAACCAATAAAAAAGTAACCACAACCTGAATCGCAGCAGGCATTCTAAATTTAGGGCTGAGATAGCGGTCTCTCACCAACGCCAAAATGAGATAGATGCCATGCAACGCACCCCAAACCACAAAAGTCCAGTTGGCCCCATGCCAGATGCCGCTGACCACAAACACCAGCATGAGGTTAAAATACCAGCGAGGCACGCCAACCCGGTTGCCGCCAAGCGGAATGTATAAATAATCTTTAAACCAAGTAGAGAGCGAAATATGCCATCGGCTCCAAAATTCACTGATACTCTTTGAAAAATAAGGGGCATTAAAATTTTGCATCAAGTCGTAGCCCATTATTTTGGCACTGCCAATGGCAATGTCAGAATAGCCCGAAAAATCGCAGTAGATTTGGAAAGTAAAAAACAAAGTCGCCACAAAAAGCGTTGCTCCATTTTGATTGTCTATGTCGCCATACGTTTCATTGACCAAGATGGACAGCCTATCGGCAATGACAACTTTTTTAAAAAAGCCCCAAAGCATCAGCATCAACCCACTTTTAAAACGCTCGTAGTTCCAGTATTGTTCTTTATGAAATTGCGGAAGCAGGTTTTGAGGGCGTTCGATGGGTCCAGCGACCAACTGCGGATAAAACATCACATAGAGGCTATAAATACCAAAATGTTTTTCGGCTTTTTGTTTGCCTCTATACACTTCTATTGTATAACTCATAGCCTGAAAAGTATGAAAAGACAAGCCAATTGGCAACAATATTTCTAAAAAAGGTACAGGATTTTGGGCATTAAAACTGTTTAAAACACTTGATAGATTGACGTTCAAAAAATTCCAATACTTAAAAACCACCAACACGCCAATATTCGCTATAAGCGAAACAATCAGATAATATTTGCGTTTTTGACCTTCGGCATTTTCAATAAAAATACCCGCAAAATAGTCTATCACAATCGTAAAACCCAATATAAGGATATAAACGACCTTGAAAATCATGTAGAAATAGCAACTCGCCAGCAGCAGCAATGCCCAACGCCATTGGTGAGGCATCTTGAAATATAATATTGTTACAATAATAAAAAATAAAACAAATTGTATTGAATTGAATAGCATAGGTTATTTTATATTCGTTTTCTTAGAACAACAAATCGCTCAATGCTGCCGAGGCTATCTTTGACCACGAGTTTTGGTATGTGGTGTAGTAAAAATAACGTTGGTTTAGCACATCTTTAAATATGGGAATGATACGCAAAGGTAATAAAAGTTTTGGCAACGACAACCGCATTTTATAGTGTGCCATTTGGTGGCTAAGCGACGCAAGCACCGCTGGGTCTATGTTTTTTGCTATCAGGTGGTTGTAGAGCGTTTGGCTACTTTGGAGGGCGTGTTGGAGGTCGCTTGTTTTGCCGCCGTATTTTTGGGTTAATTTTGATTTCCAACTGCGTTTTTCTGTCGTTTTGATGCCTACTCCGATCTGCTGCTCGCCGTGTTGTCGATACAAAACCAGCGGTTCATCTACAAACAAGATAGACCCCAAAGCCGCTTGACACAAGGCAATCCACTTGTCGTGAATGACCGTATGGCTCGGAAAAGGCATGATTTGGGCGACGATTGCCCGCCGAAAAGCCATAGTAGCACCTGTGTTGGCTACCCGATTTCGGAGCAGCAGGTCAAATAAATTGGCTCTGCCTATGCCCTCAAACATCGAGAGATTGTTGCCAAATTCTTGCCAAAGGGTGTTATTCAATTTATTTAATGTGTCATCGACAATGTGAGCATTGGTCAAAGCCATCGAGGCATTGGGATTTTTGTCAAAGGCTAAACTGATGCGTTCTATTTTGTTTGGCAGCCAGACATCGTCTTGGTCTGATAGGAAAATGATGTCTTTGGTGCAGTGTTCGACTGCTTTTTCAAAATTTTTGACGTAGCCCAAGTTTTTTTCATTCTCGAAGATAAAGACTTTGAAGGGTGATTTTTCTTTAAATTGTTTTAGTATTGTTATTGTTTCGTCGGTTGAGGCATCGTCGCAGACCACCAGCTCATTGGGCAAGATGCTTTGCGTGAGATAGGAGTCGAGTTGTTGTTCTAAAAATCGGCTGGCGTTGTAGGTGCAGAGTGCGATGGAGGTCGAGGGCATGGTTTATTGGAATACCGTTTTGGGGTTTAGATGCTTCTTGCTCGATTGAGTGCCCAGTAGCCTACCCTAAACAAGAGTGCTTTGTATTTTCTTTTGATAAACTGCATGGTGCTAGCATCTTTGCTTTGGTATGCATATTTTATTTTTGAATATTTGTGGTATCCATTTTCTTGTACCAAAGCGGCATAGTGTTCAAATAAGGGTTTGAGGTCGGGTCTGTTGTCGAGGTTATATTGGGTATCTCTCGAGATGTAGTTGCCTTTTTGGAGGCGAAACGAGCTAAAATGGTAGAACGTCAGCGGTGTTTCATCATTGACCCAATAGCTGTTGTTTTTTTGGGTTAGTGTTCGTTCGTGCAAGTTCCAAGGGGCCATGTTATGCCCTTTGTCAAACAAGATATAGGTTTTTTCTACGAAAACCACGCAGAGGTTCATCCAAATTTGGTCTACAAACAAGCCACGTGGAATATCTACCAAGCAATCTTTTTGGAGTTTTTGTTGCCACCAACGCACAATTTCTACGCCTTTTGGTGAGTTTTTATAAGCCCCAAAACCCAAGTTGAATACGCCCGTTTGGATATAAACCAAATCGCTGCTCACCATCTCGTTGGCATTGTTGCTGCTTACTCTATGTGGCGTAAGCACGACGTCGTAGCCATCATTGAAGGCATTTTCTATCTGGTTTAGGGGCTGAAAGATGAGAATGTCTGGGTCAAAATAGCAGACAAACTCAGGGTTATAGGTATTAAACAAATGCTCAATATAAAAAGGTTTTACGGCAGTATTGAGTTCTACGATGTTGTATCGCCAGCACATATCGTCAAAGTCTTTGATGTTTAAATCTTTTACTTTCAAAAATAAATCATTCGTTTGAGGGTTTTCGTCGGTGTATTCATCTACCAATCCAATAATAAATTTGTAGTCAGGGTTGTGTTTGAGCAGGCTTTGTTTGAGCGTCAGGGCTTGGTGCAGATAGTTGGCAGAGCAGATGGTAAAGGCTAATTTCATTTTAAAATTTGAGGTCTAATGGTAATAGATGGCTTATTTGTGGTCGAATACAAAGAGCAGGTTTTCACCTTTGCCAAACATTTTGTAGTTATAGGGCTGTATGGCATTAAAAAAGGTTTTTGTGGCGTTGGGTTTCAGGTTGTCGTGCAGTTCAATGACGATGGCGTTGGTTTTGGGAAGCCATTTTTCGGTGTTTTGTTGAAACAGTTCATATTCCGAACCCTCAATATCTATTTTCAAAATGTCTATCTGGCTCATGTTGTGCGTCTTCATTAGGCTTTCGATACCAATGGCTTTGATGGTATTTTCATTTTCGGTGCTTACCTCTCTGGTTTTGTAGCCCCAATGGTCTACTTCTTCGGCTACGATTTCGAGTATCGCATCTCGATTCCAAATACCCGCTTTGTGGCAATGAATGTTGGGGTAGCCCACAGTATTTTTTTGCATCATCTCAAAGTTGGATTGAGCTGGTTCGATGGCTATAATGTTGGCATCGGGAAATTTTTGGTTAAAAAAAACTGCCGACAAGCCAATATTTGCCCCGCAATCGACAATGTTTTTGACTGCCAACTTTGCATAATCAAATTCGTATTCTTGGTTGAGGAACACTTGTTCAAACGTAGGAATATCCGACGTGTCGTTTCTCAAAAAAATAGGATATTTGAAGCCGTTGGGTGTTATGTGAATGGTCTGAGTACCTTTTGTTTTGGTTTGAAAGAACAGCAGCACGCCTTTTGCCCCAAATCGGAGCTGATAGCCGATAAAATGGTGGAGGATACGGAGTATTTTGGTCATTGTTAGATTGAGATTTTTTAGGTTGAGCGAT
>JAYWHZ010000041.1:0-5075 GCA_043777395.1 Bacteroidota bacterium | reverse complement strand
ATTTTGTCGATGTCTATTTTGTAGTTTCGGAGTGTTTCTAAGATTTGGTTTTTGTTGGCTTCGAGTTCTTGTGGGTTTATTTGAACTTTGGTGGCGCTGTGTTTTTCGAGTAGGTCGAGTGTTGGAAATTTGTAGTTGTGTAGGTCCAATCGTGGGTTGTAGAGGCTATCGGGGTCGAGTTGTTTTTTGTTTTTGTTGAGTGCTGCCGAAAATATGGTTGCTTGGTCGGCGTCGTTGGTTGGTGTTTGGGAGAGTGTATCGACGATTTCGAGTGTTTGTGAGGGGTTATTTTTTTCTTGTTTTTTCTTATTTTTTGTTATTTCCAAGTCTTCTAAGTTTATTTTTTCAAAGTTATTGGGTTTTATGTTGTAGGGTTCGTTGTTGTTTTCGTTGTTATTTTCGTTGTTGTTTTGATCGTCATTTTGGTCGTCATTTTGATCGTCATTTTGGTCGTTTTGCTGGTCGTCGTCGTCGTCGTCGTTGATGCTATATTCGATGAGGTTGATGTCTTTGTTGGGTTCTGGGGTTTGTTGTTGTTGTTGTGTTTCAATTTTATTTTTAATGGTTTTTTTGTGTTTTTCTATTGCTATGCTTTCTTGGTCTATCTCGTCGTATTGGTCCAAATCGTTGGCGTTTTGCTCTCGGTTCAATTTCCAGTTGAGGTAAGATTCTTTAATTTTGTGGAGGTTGAAGTTGAACGTCGGCAAATTGATGACTAAGCCCAGCCCGAAGTGTAAAAAACTACCCCAAGCAAACATAAAAAACACCGAAGTACCCATGATTCCAAGCAGATTGACCAAGTTGGAGCTCGACCAATAGCCAAACCTTCCACCAAAAAAATCTATTTGGTAACCAAAAACGTATCTGACCAAGAAACCCAGCGAAAACGCCACCAAGAGCATAATGAAAGCACTAAAAGCCATTATTTTGCCAAGCGTGTCTTGATTTTTTTGAAAAAGAATATAAAGACCCAACAGATATAGCACAAAGGGCAGCACAAAAGCACCAATCCCAAAGCCATTGTTGATGCAGATGTGAGCCATCAGAGCGCCGATGCGTCCGAGCCAGTTTTGTATTTTAACGTCGCTTTGGCCAAACAGATACGCCCAAGTGGGTCGCATGACCTCGCTTTGGTCGCTCTGCCAGGTAAACAGATAAGACACAAAGCACATGAGGAGGATAGAAGCCAAAAAGAGGCAAAACAAACCTACCATACGCATCAAATGCTTGTGTTCAAAAAACGGAACGGGGAAGATGAGTTCCCAAAAAGTCGATTTTTGTCGAGCGGTTCGGGTTGGTATCGTTCGGTTGTTGGGCTGCTGCTGCTGCTGTTGTCGTTTGGATTGGGTGGTGTTGGATTTGGGTTTGTACATGATGGTACGCAAAAGTGGTGGTGTGTCGTGGCAAATATTTTGCAGTAGCAAAGGTAGAAAAAATTATGTATGCGTTTACAAAATTAATTTTGTTTGTTTACAAATGTAAATTAAACTGCTGTAAAAATGGGCTTTATACTGAACCAAAACGAGGTTAGAAAGATTAAATTAGCCCAAGAAGTAAAAAATTAGTTGTATTTGAGAATAAAAAACCTTACTTTTGTATTAATAAATCAGAAAACACACAAAAAATGACCTACAACACCACACGCCCCAAACTCATTTTGCCCGAATATGGGCGAAGCATCCAAATCATGGTCGAGTATGTCAAAACATTAGAAACCAAAGCCGAACGCAACCTTGCCGCCAACGACGTGATAGAACTCATGGGGCAGCTCAACCCTCACCTGCGAGACGTAAACGATTTTAAGCACAAACTCTGGGACCATCTGTTCCAAATTGCCGAGTTTGACCTCGACGTCGATTCGCCTTTTGCTATCCCGACACCGCAAACCGTTTTTACGAAGCCAAAACAACTCACCTACCGAAAACAAGCCATCAAATATAGACACTACGGGCGAATAATCGGCGAGATGGTCAAAGAAATCGTTTCTATGGAAGAAGGCAACGACAAAGAAATATTTACCAGCCAAGTAGCCAATTTTATGAAAGTGAGCTACCAAAACTGGAACAAAACCAACGTAAACGATGCCGATATATTAGCCGACCTACACCAACTCTCGCAAGGCAAAATAGACACCCAAAACATTGTATTGACCCAAGACGTGGTCGGTAGTCGAGGCGATAACGTGGATAGGCTAAACACCAAAATGAAAACACACACACCAAACAACAACCAAAATCGGCATCACAACCACAACAACCAAAAAAACAACAACAACCAACCAAGAAATAGAAACAACAACCAAAAATAAACACACACACCAATGAAAAAGAAAATAACCATCGCAGTCCTACTTGCCGCCGTTGCCGGCTTGGGCGTGGGCTTATACCTCTACAACAAACCCCACAGAACTGCCGCCACCGAAGATGCCGCCTTTACTATGAGTGCCAGCGACTTGCTCAAAGAATACAAAATCAATGAGATAGATGCCAACGCCAAATACCTCGACAAAATCATTGCCGTAAGAGGAACCATACAAACCATAGAACCCACCGACTCGCTGGCTGTAAACCTATATCTGAACGCCAACGACCCAATGGCAGCCATCAGCTGCAGCTTTAAAGAAGAGCAAGCCAACAGCCTCAAAACCAAAAAAGTAGGCGATAGCATCACCGTCAAAGGCATCTGCACAGGCATACTGACCGACGTAGAACTGATGAACTGTGCAACGCAATAAAATCCATTGAACCAAAAAACATTAAATTATTTAAGCCAAAATGCCCTTCGCAACCTGTAAACTAAGCGTCATACCCGTTCGAAAAGAAGCCAAAGACAGCAGCGAACAAACCACACAACTCCTCTTTGGCGAAACAGTAGAGATACTCGAAGAAATCAACAACTGGTGCAAAATAAAAACCCTCTACGAGGAATATCAAGGCTGGATAGACAAACGACAAGTAGAAACCACAAGCCAAACACCCCAAAAACAACATCCCGACCAAAAAGAAACCTTCTGTGGCGAAAACTTTGGCACACTCTCAAACCAAACCTACAAACTGTTCATACCATTTGGAAGCATACTGCAACTCGACAAACACAAAATAGCCCAATGGTCGGCAGAAAAATGGAAATATCAAGGTAAAATACTCCAAACACGAGCATTCAACGAAGAAAATACCATACAACTCGCCAAAAAATTCATAAACGTACCCTATCTATGGGGCGGAAAATCAATATTCGGTATCGATTGCTCTGGATTTACACAAACAATATACCGACTCATGGGCATCAAACTACTCAGAGACTCATACCAGCAAGCCCAACAAGGCACAACCATAGACCAAACCAAAGACGCTAAAACAGGAGACCTCGCCTTTTTTCAAAACAACAACGGCAAAATCATTCACGTGGGCATACTCCTCTCGCCAACCGAAATCATTCACGCATCGTCAAAAGTTCGCATAGACCCATTTGACCCAAAAGGCATCTTCAATACCGACACCAAAACCTACTCACACGAACTCAAAACCATCAAAAGAATGGTTTAATTAAATGTCTAAAAAAAATCGTTTTGGTTAAATATTTGTTTAAATAAATGATAAACCAAGGCAGCATCTCAAAGTATTATCCAAAAAAAACGACATCTCAACTCTTTTTTTTACCTTTGAAGGCTCAAATAAAACAACAAACCAAACCATGTCTCAAAACAAACAAGCCCTACACATTAAAACAATGGCAGAAATCGTAGCCAACAACGAAACCGCCGACGTCCTGTTCTGGGTCGGATGTGCCGGGAGCTTCGACGAAAGAGCGCAACGCATTACCAAAGCCATGGCAATCATCTTGCAACACTGCAACATAAAATTTGCCATCTTGGGGCAAGAAGAACTCTGCACAGGAGACCCCGCCAAACGCTCTGGCAACGAACTCCTATTCCAAATGCAAGCCTTCCAAAACATAGAAATATTGAACGCATACGGCATCAAAAAAATTATTACAACCTGCCCACATTGCTTCAATACACTCAAAAACGAATACCCACAACTCGGCGGAAACTACGAGGTCATACACCACAGCACCTACCTCCAACAACTCATCAACGAAGGCAAACTGACCGCAGAAGGCGGCGCAAGCTTCAAAGGTAGAAAAATTACATTCCACGACAGCTGCTATCTCGGCAGAGCCAACGGCATATACGAAGCACCCCGAAAAGTATTGGAAAAACTCGACGCCGAACTCGTCGAAATGAAACGATGCAAAACCAACGGACTCTGCTGCGGTGCCGGCGGCGGACAAATGTTTAAAGAAGCCGAAAAAGGAAACAAAGAAATAAACATCGAACGCATAGAAGAAGCACTCCAAACACAAGCCGTCATCGTGGCAGCCGCATGCCCGTTTTGTATGACGATGATGACCGACGGCGTGAAAAATAAAAATAAAGAAAATAGAGTGCAAGTCTTAGACTTAGCCGAACTCATAGCCAAAGCCCAAGGGCTAATCGACTGATAAACACCAACAAACAAACAAAAACCTTAGCCCTCAAACAAATAAACCAATAAAACAAACAGTGAAATTACTCATCACCGGCGGTGCCGGATTTATCGGCTCACACGTCGTTCGGCTATTCGTAAACCAATATCCACATTACCACATCTTCAACTTAGATAAACTAACCTATGCCGGCAACTTAGCCAACCTCAAAGACATAGAACAAGCACCAAACTACACCTTTCTACATAGCGACATCTGCCACGCCCAAAGCCTCAACCTATTGTTTCAAAAACACAACTTCGATGCCGTCATACACCTCGCCGCCGAAAGCCACGTCGATAGGTCTATTGCCAACCCGCTGGAGTTTGTCTTGACCAACGTCGTAGGAACCGTCAATCTGCTCAACGCCGCCAAGACATGCTGGAGCCAATACGGCACCTTCGATGGCAAACGGTTCTATCACGTCTCGACCGACGAAGTCTATGGCTCGCTCCAAAACCCCGAAGACCTCTTTACCGAAAACACACCCTACGACCCCCGCTCGCCCTATTCGGCGTCGAAAGCCGCCTCCGACCACCTGGTCCGCG
>JAYWHZ010000040.1:0-18994 GCA_043777395.1 Bacteroidota bacterium | reverse complement strand
ACTTGTTAAATGCCCTTGTGTGTCGGCTTTCTTTGAGGTTTTGATAGGCAAAGACGATGTTGGCTTTGTCATACAATTTATTTTTTTGGGACAGTTGCAGGCTGTAACTCGCCATCAACCGTGTTTCTGGACCATAATACCATTCGGCGTTGGCGGGTTTGCCATTGGCAGATTTTAGAGCCAGCCTATCGTATCTAAAAACATCACTTGTGTTTGAGTACTGAAAATTTAGTGTGTGAGATACCGTTTTAGTTTGTTGAAAAAAGATTTTTTGCAGCAAGTCGTATTGTTTGTATCCCGATTGTGTTTGAATATTGACGTTTTTATTTTTAAAAACACTGTCTTTTTGGTTCATGTTTTGGACATAAAACGTTCTATCCCAAGCATCCATTTCGGAGGTCGATTTTTTGCTGCCTTGCCTGAGGTCGCCAAAGTCCGAAAAAGTAAAGTTGGCGAGATAGGCAATTTTTTTAAGTCCAATATTGAAGCCCAATCCCGATGTTTTTTCGTGGTTTGCGGTCGAAAAACGAGAAAAAGCATCAGCCCAAAGTTTCGTTTTAATGTTTGGCAGAGCAAGTTGAGGTTTTTTTGTTTTCAGGTGAACCACACCACCAAAAGCGTCGCTTCCATACAACACCGAGTTGGGACCATAGATGACTTCGAGTTCTTCGAGGGCGTTATTGTCCACCCGAAGTACGTTTTGGAGGTGTCCGCCCCTAAAAATAGCATTATTCATACGCACACCATCGACCACAATCAGCACTTTATTGGCTTCAAACCCCCTGATGATGGGCGAGCCGCCGCCTTGTTGGCTCTTTTGCACCAGCACTTCGCCCGTTTGTGTCAGTATTTCGGCTGTTGTGGGTTGGCTCATCGCCTGCAAGTCATTGGTTTTTTTAATGGTTGCTCGGTAGATTGTTGCCCCACGTTGCTCGTCGTCGTCCAGTCGAGAACCCGCAATGGTTACGGTCTCTAAGTCGTTTGGGAGGTCTTTAAAAATCAGGCGTTTGAGTTTAGTCGTGTCCGTATTTTGGGCAAACAACGGCTTTGTAGAGACCAAACAAGTAACAACGATTAGACCTATTAAACTTATTTTTTTCATTTTAATTGAATAATTAAAGATTTAAAGGCTTGCTCTTTGATGTTTTTTAAATGGTTTGGGTTCTATTGTTTAACAAATTTTCCAAACCGTATTTCATGGTTTTCCCCACTGACTTTGAGAAAATAGATGCCTCGTTGCAGCGTCGAAATGTCTATCTGTCCTGTGTCGGTTAAATTTTTTAAAACCAATTGACCCCAAATATCGCTCACTTCAATAGTTCTAACACCCAAATTGGTGTTCTGATTGTCGCCTGCAAGCCTTATCCACACACTGGCTGGATTGGGATAAATGGTTAATGTTTTGCCATATTTCTTGGCATTTAGGTCGATGCCCGTCGAGATATTATTCAACACAATTGGCACCACAATGTTGGGTCTAGTGGCAATGTTGGTGCTAAACGTCAAGTTGGCAGCAAGCGGAAACGGCAGCAAAGTCATCGGATTATATTCCAATTTTAAAGTATATTTTTCACCTGCATTGATGACTGTCGGCGTGTTGGTATTGCCCACAAACCTGAAACCATTGTTTGAAATCGCAAAGTTATCGACCTGAATAGGCTGGTTGCCGTTGTTTACCATCACGTAGCTATAAATGTCGTTCACGTTGCCAAATGTCGGGCTGATAGCTCCAAAATTGATGAGCGTATCGGGCAAATTAATGCTCAACACACTTGCTACGCTGGCTACACTCGTCAGGTTTGATATTCTGTCGAGGAGTTGCGGATAATCAATAAACGGATTTCTATTGCCTTGCACCGCTTGCACGTCGTTGTTTCGGCGTTTGTCGATGGCTGTGGGCGGATATTGCTTCGACCATTGCCTCAAAATAGCCTCTTGACCAGTAAGAAACCCAAGTGTGATGCTTGCATTTTTGTATCTGACTCCAAAATAAAGCATTGCCCGTGCCGTTTGTCCTTTTTGTTGGTTTCGGGTTTCAAACACTGTGCCGTTGCTTTTAGAGCCGCCTTCGGTCCAAGTTGGCGTAGCTACCATGCCAAAAGGGTCGTTTCCACGCACGTTGTTGGCGTTGGCATCGGTCGGGAAAAGATGGTTGAGGTCGCTCACCATCGGGTCGCTGCTCCCAAACAAACTTTGAGGCCAAGTGTGTTCGGTATTGAAGTTATTGGGTGCATTTTGAGCCACTGTTCGGCTGGTATAGCCCGTGATGAGCCTGCCCGTATAGATACATTCGAGTGTGTTGATGGTTGCCAATTGTCCGTTGGTGCGTCGGTTGTCTATGGTCATAAACATGGCATCTCGTGCGGCATTGTAGCCCAATTGGTTGTAGCCCAATGCAAGCCGTGCCGTAAGTGCATTTTTGAGGTCTTCGGCAAAAAGGTTTTCGGTGGTGCCATAATAGGTGTTTGAATAACGCCCTTGCCCCACCAAATCGATGCTCAAAACGCCTCGGTTGCTGTTGTTTGTCAGCACCATTTCGGTGTTGTGGAGTATGTTGTGAATGGGCAAAAAAGTTACAGGAATCACCACACTACCACCAGCAGGAATGGTATAGCTCGTATTTGAAACCGAAAAAGGCATGCTCTGTACCACACTATAAAACTTGATGCTTGTAATGTCAATTGGGCTACTGCATGTGTTCGATACCGTCAGGTTGAGGGTTTGGGCTTGTGTTTCGGTTACAACACCAAAGCTCAACTGCGAGCTGCTCAGCTGCAAACATTGAGCGTCGGCATAAAATGAAAAAACGGTACAAAACGAAGCCAAAAGGCTGGTAGTAATGGTTTTAAAAGTCATTTTTTTTATATTGTAATTATTTTTATTTATTTAATTTATTGATGATTTTATTTGCAATTCGACCCTAAATATCAAATTTTATGCCTTGTGCCAAAGGCAAAATGCTGCCATAGTTGATGGTGTTCGTTTGCCGACGCATGTAGGCTTTCCAAGCATCGCTGCCGCTTTCTCTGCCGCCGCCCGTCTCTTTTTCGCCACCGAAGGCACCGCCGATTTCTGCACCCGACGTACCAATATTGACATTGGCAATGCCACAATCCGAACCCTGAGCTGACAAAAACTGCTCCATCTGCTGCATATCTCTCGTAAAAATAGACGACGACAAGCCCTGCGGCACACCGTTTTGCAAAGCAATGGCTTCTTCCAAATCTTCATATTTCAACAAATATAAAATCGGGGCAAAAGTCTCATGCTGAACGATTTGAAAATGATTTTGAGCCTCGCATATACAAGGTTTCACATAACAACCGCTTTCGAAGCCTTCGCCTTCGAGTACACCACCTTCGACCAAGACCTTGCCGCCTTGATTTTTTACTTGGTCGATGGCTTCGAGATAGTGATTGACTGCCAAAACGTCTATCAATGGTCCGACGTGGTTTTTTTCGTCCAATGGATTACCAATTTTGAGTTGTTTGTAGGCATTAATCATTTTTTCTTTCACCAAATCGTATATTGAGGCGTGAACGATGAGCCTTCGGGTGGTTGTGCAGCGTTGCCCTGCCGTGCCTACTGCCCCAAACACAGCCCCAACGATGGCTATTTCGAGGTTGGCATCTGGTGCAATGATGATGGCGTTGTTGCCGCCGAGTTCCAAAAGGTGCTTGCCTAAACGGGCTGCCACAGCTACGGCTACGGCTTTGCCCATTCGGGTAGAACCCGTTGCCGAGACCAAAGCGATGTTTGTATCTTGGCTCATGGCTTCGCCCAGGCGGTAGTCACCCACCACTATTGAGCAGATGCCTTCGGGAAGGTCGTTATTTTGAAGTACTTTTTTGATGATATTTTGTACGGCAATGGCACAGAGCGGTGTTTTTTCGGAGGGTTTCCAGATAGATACATTGCCGCAGACGAGTGCCAAAGCCGCATTCCAAGCCCAGACGGCTACCGGAAAGTTGAACGCCGTGATGATTCCCACCACACCCAACGGATGCCATTGTTCGTACATGCGGTGGAGCGGTCGTTCGCTGTGCATTGTCAAGCCATAGAGTTGGCGAGATAGCCCGACGGCAAAATCGCAAATATCTATCATCTCTTGAACTTCGCCCAAACCCTCTTGAAGGCTTTTTCCCATTTCGTAGGAGACGAGTTTACCCAGATTATTTTTTTGCTCTCGAAAAGCATCGCCCATCTGTCGCACGATTTCGCCTCGTTTTGGGGCTGGTATCTGCTGCCATTGGCGTTGGGCAAGGAGGCTTGTTTGTACGATGGCTTGATAGTCGCTTGGGGTTGCTTGCATGACTTGGGCTATCGGTTCGCCATCGACGGGTGAGAACGATGATAGCCATTGGCTTTGGGTGCTGAGCCACGATTTTTGCCCTGTGATGGCGCCATTGTTTTGGTGTTCGATGCCCAAATGTTGTAAAACTTCGAGCATTTGGGGGTTTTTATTGTTGGTTCTTGTCATGCCGTATATCGATTTTCTTAGGGTATTGATAAATTTTTTTTGTTTGGTATTTAAATTTGGTGCAAAAATAAGCATTTTTGTGATGATTTGCATAACTTTGTGCCTTACAATTTAATAACCGTTAAAATTGCGTTTTGAAAGAAAATATTACCTTGAAAACCATTCGGCTGGCGAACTAAACACCGTCATTCGGCTCAATAGGGCTTGTTTTTTTTCGGCACACCCACCTCGACAAATCAACAACATCTACCTCGATGGCTTGGGTCTGGATAGTTTTGTGGACAATGTGGAAGGCAACTTGCATCGCCGAAAAATAAGGATACGCTGGTATGGCAATCTTTGTGGCTTGGCAGAGCAGCCTACGCTGGAAATTAAAATAAAAAATTCGTTTTTGGGAACAAAAAAATCCTATCCCTTGCATGATTTTAAGTTTGATTCTGATTTTGGAAAATATCATTTGGAGCATATCTTCCAAACCAACACCTTGCCTATAGACCTCACAAACGAGCTTTTGGGACTCAAAATTGCCCTGATAAATAGCTACCAAAGAAACTATTTTTTGTCGGCAGACACACGCATCAGACTGACATTAGACACCGATTTGAGGTATTTTCAGATGGGTTTTATGGGTCTCAAACCGCTCCAACACCCGTTAAACGATGCCGTTATTGAACTCAAATATAAAAACGACGACGACGATTTAGCCATCGAGGTAGCCAGAGATTTCCCATTTCGCCTCTCCAAAAGTTCAAAATATGCAATGGGAATTTCTTTGATAAATTACTAAAAATCAATAGATTAAATGTAAATATTATTGCATCAATCATTAAAAAAACTTAACCACTACGCAATAAAAAAAATGGGAATATTTGATATTTTTAAGAAAAAAAACCAGCAAGACCTCCAACAAGAGCAGCAAGATTTGGAGCAAGGCATTGAAAAAACCAAAACCTCGCTACTCTCCAAACTCACCAAAGCGGTTGTGGGCAAAGACAAAGTTGATGAATCGGTGTTGGACGAGTTAGAAAACATACTCATCGGCTCGGACGTGGGCGTTGATACGAGCCTCAAAATCATCAAACGCATAGAGCAGCGGGTCGCAAAAGACAAATATGTGGGAACAGCCGAACTCAATGCCATTTTGAGGGCAGAGATAACCGATTTATTAATGGGCAATGACTTGACGGCATCGGGTTTGATTGCTCTGCCCGACAATACGCCAAAACCCTACGTGATATTGGTCGTTGGGGTCAATGGCGTAGGCAAAACCACCACCATAGGCAAACTTTCGCATCAGTTTAAACAAGCAGGCAAGACGGTATTGCTCGGTGCAGCCGATACCTTTCGGGCGGCGGCAGTAGAGCAGCTCTCCATCTGGGCAAGCCGTGTGGGCGTGCCTATCGTGTCGCAGGGCATGAACGCCGACCCCTCGGCTGTCGCTTACGAAACACTCGAAAAGTCAATTTCGATGGGCGTTGATGTGGTCATTATCGACACGGCAGGGCGACTGCACAACAAAGTGGGCTTGATGAATGAACTCACCAAAATTCGGCGTGTGATACAAAAAATATTGCCCGAAGCCCCTCACGAGGTTTTGTTGGTACTCGATGCCACAACGGGTCAAAACGCTTTTGAGCAAGCCAAAGCCTTTACCGAAGCCACGCAGGTGAACGCATTGGCGATTACGAAACTCGACGGCACTGCCAAAGGTGGCGTGGTGATTGGCGTTTCAGATCAGTTTCAAATTCCTATCAAGTATATTGGCGTAGGCGAACAGATGGAGCAACTTCAAATTTTTGATAAGGTTCGATTTGTAGAAAGTCTGTTTGATACTAAAAACAGATAACCAATTTTATTGAACTTGTTTAAATTTTTTAATTTTTTGTAATAAACTTTATACAGGTCTCATTTTATGGCTTAGAGATTGCGGGTCAAGCCCGCAATGACCTCAGACCATCCCTAAGCCCTTCAAGGAGGGGAAAGGGGTAGTTTAGCACTTGATGCCGAATCTCAAAAAATAGCCATCTTTACCTTTTTAAACCGAAAGTTTAAACAAATTCATTAATTCAAAAACAAAGAAAACGTTCAAATTGTATTTTTAAAGAAAATAAATTTTTATTCAAAACCAAAAAAATATGCCCCAATCTAATAGTTCTCAACAATATGATGTTGCCATTGTTGGCGGTGGTATCGTGGGTTTGGCAACCTGCTTGCGTCTGCTGGAGCAAAAACCAACCCTCAAAATTATTTTATTAGAAAAAGAAGACGTAGTAGCCAAACACCAAACGGGCAACAACAGCGGCGTAATCCATTCGGGAATTTACTACAAACCCGGCAGTTTGAAAGCCAAAAACTGCATAGAAGGCTACTACGAACTGCTTCGCTTTTGCGATAAGCACGACATAAAATATGACCTATGTGGAAAAATCATCGTGGCGACCTCAAAAAGTGAGTTGCCAGCCTTAGAAAACATCTACAACAGAGGCATAGAAAATGGCTTGACGGGTCTCAAAAAACTCCATTCATCAGCCGAATTGAAGGCACACGAACCACATGTAGCAGGTTTGGCGGGTTTGTTTGTGCCTCAAACAGGTATTATTGATTATACCGATGTGTCGTTGAAATATGCCGAATTGATTGTAGGTTTGGGCGGCAACATTCATTTTAATAACAAGGTAGAACAGATTATTACAAACAGCAACCACTCTACGATAGTGAGCAACCAGCAGACGATTGAGGCAAAATTGGTTATTAATTGTGCTGGTTTGTATGCAGACAAAGTGGCTCAAATGAGTTTGAAACCCAAGATTGATGTGCAGATAATCCCATTTAGAGGCGAATATTTTGAGTTGAAGCCCGAAAAACAATATTTAGTCAAAAACTTAATTTATCCTGTTCCCGATGCCAATTTTCCGTTTTTGGGCGTTCATTTTACGAGAATGGTCAAGGGCGGCGTAGAGGCTGGACCCAACGCCGTGTTGGCTTATGCCCGAGAGGGTTATCGCAAATCTGATGTCAATATTGGGGAATTTTTGGAGATTTTGGCATGGCGTGGCTTTCGCACGGTGGCGTTCAAATATTGGCAGATGGGTCTGGGCGAATTTTACCGTTCCTACTCCAAACGGGCATTCACCAAAGCCCTCCAACGCTTGATACCAGAGATAAAAGCCAATGATTTGGTGCCGGGCGGGGCTGGCGTGAGGGCGCAAGCCTGCGACAGAGTTGGCGGCTTGCTCGACGATTTTTCTATCATCGAAAACAACCTCCAAATCAATGTCTTGAACGCACCTTCGCCTGCTGCTACCTCGAGTTTATCTATCGGTGAGACAGTAGCCCAGATGGCTTTGAAGAGAATGTAACTCTATTTTTTTGATGTTTTAGGGTTTGTTTGCAGGGATTTTTTTTACGACGATTGTGCCGAATAGTCTATCATAAGAATTTCGATTGTTTTGGTCAAAAAACATCCATAGGTTAGGTATAACCAATATCATAAGTAGGGCTTTTAGACTGAGACTCTGTTGTAGACTTGAAAGAAAAAGGAACAAACGAACAATAAGTGCCTGACCAAGCAAAAATATTACCCTATTCAACCATTTTTTAAATCAAAACCAAATAAATTTTGTTAATTTTACGTATATAAAAGACGTTGTAACCCATTTTTGCCTCTCAATCCATGAATAAATATTTTTTTAGCCTTGTTTCTGCCTTTGTTTTGGTTTGGCTTATGGTCTTTTTGCAAGCTTGCACCGACGAAACACCCCGAAATCCATACAGCAACTTCAAGCAAACGCCCTTTGTCTTGCCTATCCCATTTGGGTTTCCCAGACCGTTGCTACCCGCCGATAATCCCCTGACGGCAGAGGGCATCGAGCTCGGTAGGCGTTTGTTTTATGAAAAACGATTGTCTCGAACCAATACCCTATCGTGTGGCGGCTGCCATGCCCAAAACCTTGCTTTTACCGACCAAAAGCGGTTTAGCGTTGGCGTTGATGGCTTGGCTGGCACGAGACAATCGATGCCTTTGTTCAACTTGGCATGGACCGGAAGGCTCGGCTTTTTTTGGGACAACAGGGCAAAAACCTTGCGTGAATTGGCACTCATACCCATTCAAGACCCAATAGAGATGCACGAAACGCTCCCCAAAATGGGTGAAAAACTGCAAAACGATGCCAATTATCAAGCCATGTTTGGCAAGGCATTCAACAGCAGCGAGGTCAATTCGGAGCGGGTAGGTTTGGCTTTGGAGCAGTTTTTGTTGAGCATCGTCTCTGCCAATTCTCGTTTCGACAAAGCCCAGCGAGGCGAGCAGCCACTCACCGCCCAAGAGCAGCGAGGACTATCGATTTTTAGGGGCGAGTTTAGGCAAGGCGGACAAACACGTGGTGCGGATTGTTTTCACTGCCACGGCAATATTTTATTTACCACCAATGCCATTACCAACAACGGGCTGGATAGTGTTTTTTTGGATTTGGGGCGTGGCGGCATCACCAGAAATGCGTTTGACAACGGCAAATTTAGAGTGCCATCGCTCCGAAACATTGCCCTGACGGCTCCTTATATGCACGACGGAAGGCACACGACGCTCATGCAAACGGTGGAACACTACAACGCTGGGATAAAAAATTCGCCGACCTTAGACCCAACTATGAAGGCACTTGGCTCGACGTTGGATTTGAGCCAACAAGATAAATTAGACCTGATAGCATTTTTAAATACCTTGACCGACAACGAATTTTTGGATAATCCTGCCTACAAAGAACCACAATAGACCGTCATTTTGCTGCTTGATTTGGGTAGCAAATTGGGTCTAAAACTAAAAAACCTTTCGGGCTTGGTTGCTTGCGAAAGGTTTTTTGTTAATGTCGTTTGTGTTATTGGATTTCGACCAATTCGTCTTTTTCAGCGAGGTTTTGCTTCTCCATTTGGTTTTCAAATTCGGTTGCGTTCACGTTCTCAATGGTGTAGTTGGTGTGTATTTTTTCTAATATTAGACCTACTTTGGTAACTTTGGCGTGTTGGAAATAGCGTTGAAAATCTTCTTCTTTTTTAATCATTTCGACGGCACGTTTTTCGAGTGTGGCATCGGGCATTTCCATGGTGTAGCCATATTGAGCCATCATGCGTTTGAGTTCCATTTTGGCACTTTGCACCACGTCAATATATTGAACTTCGGCGTTATTTTGTTTGAGTATGCCGTTCAAGATGGCTTGCATTTTGAAGTCGGGAGCATATTGTTTTTGATAATCTTGGGTTAGCGTCGCTTCATATTCGGGTTTGGCAAGGTTTTGTTTAATCCACCTGATCAGCACGTCTTGGGCTATGGCAAGGGTTTGGCTGGCGTTGGTCAGTAAGTATTCGATGACTTGATTTCCGGCAGCTATGGCGGCGTTTTCGTTTAGTATTTTGTTGTTTACCTGAGCCACATGGGTTCTAAATTGGGTTTCATCTTCAAAGTCTTGTTCGGGATACACTTTTTTGAAAAACGCTGGGTTCATCTCTGCCAATCCTTCACGTTTGATGCTGTAAACGGTACATTTGTAGCTATTTTGGAGATTTTCGTCGATGGGTTTGTCAATTTCGTAGCCCAATTTTGTATTTATGAACTCTTGGTTTGTTCCCATCAGGCGTTCGATGTTGCTGGTAAAGACATAATCTTTTTGCACGCCTTCGAGTTCGCTTTGCAGTGTTGGGTCGTTTATTTCGCTCAATTTTAGGGTTATAAAACCGTAGTTTTCTTGTTTTCTGTCGGTTTCATTGCCGTTTTCATCGAGTTTTCTCATGTCAATGCCCATTTCATCGTTGAGTTCTACTTGGTCTGGAAATCGATTTTCGTAATGAAATATTCTCATTTTTTCTATCCATCGGTCTATCTCTTCGTCGTTGAGTGTAACGTTGTATTTGACAAATGTTTGGTTTTTGAGCAGTTTGTCGAGGTTTATGGTTGGGTTTAGGGCAATGTCAAAAATATAAACAAAGTCTTCGGTTTTGGTATAGTCGTGTTTGGGTTGCTGCTCAGCCAAAATCGGTGAAACCATATAATCGATTTGGTTGCTTTTGAGGTATTCGGTCAGTTGTTGGTTTGCCATATCGGCGATGGTATCGGCTAATGCGGCTTTGCCGTGTATTTTTTTGACAAAAGTCATTGGCACTGCTCCTTTTCTAAAACCCGGAAAATTACCAAATTTCACCATCTCGTTTAGTGCTTTGTTATATTTTTGGGTATAGTCTTCGGGCGTTAAAGTGAGCGTTATGCGTTGGTGAAGGTCGTTGATTGATTCGGCTTGGGTGTTCATTGTGTTTTATTAATCTTTTTTTTAATTAATTTATTTGTTTATTTGTTTAGAAAATTTTATGTCTTGCCTTGCATCTAAAAAAAAACAAAAGTCCTAACTTTGCGTGCAGAGATAGAACTTTTGTGTCAATACAAAAACCTGTGCGGACGGAGGGACTTGAACCCACATACCTTGCGGCGTCAGATCCTAAGTCTGATGCGTCTGCCAATTTCGCCACGTCCGCTTTTTTAAATTCGAGTGCAAAGATAACACTTTTATTATATTATTTTTTATTTATTTATTTATTTTTGTTCTATCTTCGATTTTAGGTGATTTAAGATGACTTCGAGTCCTTTTTGGTAGCTGCTGTTGTTCGTTACGATAATGTCGGCATCGTCTCTATAAGGCAGCAGGTAGTTTTTGTATGCAGGCATCACGTGGTGTTGCCACCGATAGAGTACGTCTGTTTCGGGGTATCCACGCTCTATCAGGTCTCGTTTGAGGCGGCGTTGGAGGGTCAATTCTTCTTTTACGTCAATAAAAATGCTTAGGTTGAGCAGTTTTTTTATTTCTTGATAATGAAATATAAACAGCCCTTCGATGACCAATATGGGTTTTGGTTCAATGGTTATTTGCTTTGGTATGGCGTTTTTATTGTTAAACACATATTCCGTTTTGGCAATGGCTTGCCCGCCTATGAGCGTCAAAATATCGTTGTAGAAATGGTTTTTGTCGATAGAAGTTGGGAGGTCAAAGTTCATTTCACCGTTTTGGTCTTTGGCTTGCAGGTCTCTTTCGATGTAGTAATCGTCTTGCGAAACGAATGCGATGGCAGTTTCGGGGAGTTTATTTTTTAAATCTCTGATAAAAGAGGTTTTGCCAGAGCCACTTCCGCCTGCTATGCCGACCAGATAGGGTGTTTTTTGGTGCATTTTTTTTTGTTTACTGAGGGTTAAAACGCCACAAAAATACGGTCTTTTATCAAAAATTGAAGTAAATATCTTTTCCCAAGGCGTTCACGTCCAATATTTCAAACGATTTGCTCCAATAAAGGTTTTCAAACTCCTCTTCGATGGCTAAAATAGCGTCTGGGTCTTTAATTTGTATGGCGGTTTCGTAGTTGTTTCCAAAACCCTGTTTGGTAAAATTGAGCGAACCAATATAAGCCACTTTGCTGTCTATGATATAAATTTTGGCATGGATAAGCGATTGGTTGCTCGTGTGGTTGTATTGTTTTCGGTAAGGACTCAAAAAAACTTTGAGGTCAAAGATGGTATCGTATTCACGTTTGGGCATTTTGACTTTTTTACGTAGATATTGCCCCAAAAACACGGCTGATAAACTGCCTGCGGCAACATAAATCAACGCCATATTGTCAGATTTTGGTCTATCGGGATACACCCAATAAGCCACCGAGAGCAGCAAAACAAGCCCAAAAAGGGTAGAAAGCCACCGATAAACATTTTTTTTGTATTGATAGAGTTTGTGCTGAAGCTGGCTATAGGGTGTGGGTTTTACGATGTGGCTAAACACCTCATAGTCGAGCTGTTCGTCGGTGGTGAGCAATCTTATTTCTACGTTTTGGGCGTTGAGGTTGGTAAGTTCTTTGACGAAGTCTTGGTTAAGATAAGGCGACACGATGCAAACCGACGATTTGGCGTGCTTCAAATCGTGCAAAACAGCTGCACCGGCTTTTACACCAATGTATATGCTGGCATTTTTGGCATTAAATTGCATGTGAATAATTAGTTTTGGCAAAAATAATATAAAAAAATGACACCATCTGTCAAAAAAATCTCAGCACCTCGCCGTGCCAATATAAAAATTCCCTTTCAACATCTCGCCAAAAGGGAACGATTACTAAACCAAATTTAACCAAACTTTTTCGCAGGCTATTGTATTTTCAACCGATTATACGTATTAAAAAAGTGATGTTTATTTTTCATACGAGTGATTTGATGTTTTGATTGACAACGAGATAGTATGAATAAAGTCTGGCTCATTATAGAACGTATAGATTGGCTATTTGTTGCATTAATTGTTTTATTTTAACAAATAAATTGATTTATCTGTGTTTTATCAAAGTATTTGGGCAATATTTGTAGGTTATTCAATATTTTTTTAACATTTTATGATTTGTATTTTACTTTTTTGGTTTTATCATTTAGAAAATCAACAAAAAAACTCCAACGTTTTGAGCGTTGAAGTCGTTAGTTTTGGGTTTTGAGTTTGGTTTGTTATGCCGTTTTTTTTCTTTCCAACACGTCGTCTATCATGCCATAATCTTTGGCTTCGGAGCTGGTCATCCAGTAGTCTCGGTCGGAGTCGGCGTGTACTTTTTCGTAGGTCTGCCCCGAGTGTACGGCAATGATGTCGTAGAGCTCTTTTTTGAGTTTGAGGGTTTCTCTGAGGGTTATTTCCATGTCTGATACTTGCCCTTGTGTGCCGCCCATCGGTTGGTGAATCATGATTCGGCTGTGTTTGAGTGCTGTTCGTTTGCCTTTTTCGCCTGCACAGAGCAGCACGGCAGCCATCGAGGCGGCAATGCCCGTGCAGATGGTTGCCACGTTGGCACCGATAAACTGCATGGTGTCGTAGATGCCCAAACCTGCATAGACCGAGCCGCCGGGGCTGTTGATGTAGATTTGTATGTCTCGCTTGTTATCGACCGAGTCCAAAAACAAGAGTTGAGCCTGAATAATGTTTGCCACTTCGTCGTTGATACCCAAGCCCATAAAGATGATTCTATCCATCATAAGTCGAGAAAAAACGTCCATTGAGGCGACATTCAAAGGTCTTTCTTCGATGATATAAGGCGTTAAGTTGGTAACATTTATATTTTTCGATTGTGAGGTGATGTTGATATATTGCTCAACGTTGGTGCTGCTGATGTGTTTGTGATGCACCGCATATTTTTGAAATTCTTTTCCGTAGTCCATATTTTTAGTTGTTTTTTTGGTAGATGATAATTTATTTTTTTAGGTTAAAGGTTAATAAGACAAGAGATACATGAATTTATTAACTTAAACTAAATTAAGCAAAATTTTGGGATAAATAATTTTTTAAATAGCAAAACCCATAAAGCTCAAAAAAGCAAAAGACATCAAACCCACGATTATGAAGGTAATTCCCAACCCTTTGAGTGGTTTTGGCACGGCAGAATATTTGAGTTTTTCACGCACGGCGGCAAGTGCCACAATGGCAAGTAGCCAGCCGATGCCCGACGCAAAGCCGTAGGTGGTGGCTTCGACGAAGCTATACGGGCGTGCAATCATAAACAACGAGCCTCCCAAGATGGAGCAGTTGACGGCGATCAGTGGCAAGAAAATGCCCAAAGACGAATAGAGTGAGGGCGAAAATTTTTCGACAGCCATTTCGGTGAGTTGCGTAAAAGCCGAGATAGTAGAGATAAAGATGATAAATTGCAAAAAGTTGAGGTCAATGTTGGCAAATGAGCTGCTAATCCAAGTCATGGCACCTTTGTCGAGAAATGCTTTTTGAATGGCATAGTTGAGCGGAACCGTAAAACCCAATACGAATATGACGGCTAAACCCAGACCAAAGGCGGTCGATACTTTTTTGGACACGGCTAAGTAACTGCACATACCCAAGAAGTAGGCAAAAATCATATTGTCTATAAATATGGATTTGATAAATATATTTACTAAGTTTTCCATTAGATTTTATTATTTTATTTAATTTTATTTCAGATTTATTTTAGAATAAACTTTTTGGGTGTTTCTAAAACGTTATTATTGATGATTTTATTAAAAAATGATTGGTGGTTAGTCTTGTTCAAAGTAGCCATTTCTTGCCCTTTGTAGCCAGATTATTACCCCCAAAAGCAAGCAAGCACCAGCCGGAAGCATCATGAGTCCGTTGCCGGTATAGGTTTCGGGCATCACACGCAAGCCAAACCAGGTGCCAGAGCCAAATATTTCTCTGATGGTTGCCAACACGAGCAGGATAGCACCGTAGCCTAAGCCATTGCCGATGCCGTCGAGAAACGAGGGCCAAGGTTTGTTTGCCATAGCGTAGGCTTCCAATCGCCCCATCACGATGCAGTTGGTGATGATAAGCCCGACGAACACCGAGAGTTGTTTGGAAACGTCAGGTACATAGGCTTGTAGCACTTGGTCGAAGACGATTACCCAAACCGAAACGACGGCGAGCTGCACGATGATTCTGATGCGTGAGGGAATGGTATTGCGGATTGAGGAGATGAATAGGTTTGAAAATGCGGTAACAAACATCAAGCCTAAGGTCATAAACAAAGCGGGTTTGACTTGTACGGTTACGGCGAGCGACGAGCATACGCCCAAGATTTGGACGGTGATGGGGTTGTCGGCATCTAAGGGGTTGGTCAGGAGTTTTCTATTTTTTTTGGAAAACAGAGCTTCGTCTTTTTTTACAATTTCTTTGGCGACTTCGGTCGTTGGGGCGGTTAATATTTCTACCATTTTATGATAATTAGTTTTGGTGTTTTGGTTGATGGTTTATTTGAGTGTTACGGCTTGGTCTGTGAGTGCGTTTCGTTTCATTTTGAGGAAGTTGGCGTAGTTGGCTATGTAGTCGTCAAACATATTGTTTACGCCTTTGGCTGTGAGTGTTGCACCGGACATGCCGTCCACTTTTTGGTCGTCTTTGGTGTAGTCTATGCCTTCGCCTTTCATCATTTTGATGCTGACGACTTCGTTTTCTTTAAATATTTTTTTGCCTGCGTATCGGGAATAGACTTTTTGGTCGTCTGATATTCGGGCGCCGAGTCCTGGTGTTTCGGCTTTGTGTCCGAAGCTTACGCCGTTGATGGTTTGCATGTCGCCTTTGAGGCAGACGTAGCTCCATATTTCGTTCCAGAGTCCGAAGCCGTAGAAGCTTAGCACGAAGTATTCGGATTTGGAGGTGTCTTTTTCAGATTTTATTTCATAGACAGGCAAGAGGCGTTCGGCGGCTGGTTTTCGCCATTCTTCGGCGGCAACGAGTTCGGATACTTTTTTGCCTTTAAAGATGTTGCCTTTGCTATCGACGACGTATTCTTTGACTCGCTGTTTGTAGATTTGGGTTGATTGTGTTTTGGGCATGTCTTCGATGTCCATGATGGTTGATAGGATATTTCGTTGGCGTTCGATGTCTTTTTGGTAGGCTTGTTTTTCGGCTAAGCCCATGGATACGAGCGACAGCACGACGGCACAAACGACGCACATAGCAACGGTGTAGAGTAAAATGTATCGGTTTGAGAATTGCATGGTGAGATATTTTTTGAGTGATTTTTTTGCTTTAAATGATTTTGATATACTTTTTTTAAAAATGAGCTGCAAGATACGATTTTTTTATTTAGATAGATAGATATTGCTTTTTTTGTTGTCTTGTGCTTGCGTTTATACAAACAAAATAAAGTTTGGTTTTGTGTTGATTGATTAAAAAAAAACGGCGACCACACTTTTTGTTGTGTAGCCACCGCTGGTTGGTGTTTATTAGATTTATTTATTTTTTGTGGTTTTAGAAACTGGGTATGTTGAGTGTTTCGCCGACTTGAATGCTGTTTCCGTTGAGTTTGTTGGCTTGTATGAGTTTTGAGACATCTATTTTGAACTGTCGGGCAATGCTATACAGGGTATCGCCTTTTTGTACGGCGTAGTATTTGTTTGTGGTGTTTTGTGGTTTTGTGTTGGGGTTTTGGTCTGTGTCTTTTGTTGTTTGGAGGGTTTGTTTGCTGGCTATGATTCTGGTTTGGGTGTTTGATTTGGTTTCGGTGCGTGTGTTTTGTCCGCTGGCGTTGGCGGCGAGTTCGGCTTGTTTGCTTTTGTCTATCTGATCTGTTTTCTGATCTGTTTTGGTTAAATCAAGAGCATCACGATTCGTTTTGCTATTTTTTTGGTCAAGGTTACTGTTTGAATTTGCGTTTGGCTTGCTGGTTGTTTGGTTGATGTTAGTGCGGTTGGCAACAACATTTCCATTGTTTTGGATTGTGTTTGCATCGTTGTTTGGGTTAGATTTATTGTTGTTGGTGTTGTTGGTGTTGGTGTTTTGATAAAGTGCTGGATTGGCTACAAAATTTTGGTTGCGTTCTATGTTTTCTTGGTAGTAGCCTAGGTTTTTGTTGAGTTCGACAACGGTTCTTTTTTTCTGCTCAATGTCGTCTGCCGAAAAATTACCAATGATTTTGCGGCTGTTGTCGTTGCTTTTTTTCAAGATAACGATGAGTTCTTCCGAGACCCTTTTGTCCATGTTGTTTTGTTTGACTTCGTTTTCGAGCAGTTCAATTTCCTTTTGGTTGTCGATAATGTTGGCTACCAATTGGTCAAATTTATTGTTATTGATGCCCGGCGTTTCGTTTTTTCGGGCTTCGTTAAATATATCTGCAAATCCTTTCATAAAATTTCTAAAATTATAAAATTCAAACGGATAATCACGGCTATTGAGCGAAATATCGTAGCCCACCGACACGATGACGCTCATCTTTGTACCGCCGCCATATTCGGATATTTGCGTGAGCAAATCGGCACTTTTGTCGGTTATGCCCGGCAAATCGACCTTAAAAGCCTCAAAATAGGGTGCGTCTTTGTTCAGCTCTATATCTATATTGCTTTTGAGATAGTCTTGCCAGATAGCCAAAATCTCGTCGGGCTTGATGTCGATATAACCTGTATAACCATTTTTTACGTTGCCTTTATAGCTAATAAGGTCTGGCTTAAATTTAAAAACACCTTGAATATTATACGTTTTTTGATTTTTAAACAGCTTACTGATGTCTTTTTTTACCAGCCCTATCTCCGTTTCTTTGGCTTGGATAAGTGCCATTTTGTCCTCGTTTTTATCACTTAAAATTTTTATCTGATTTTGGGCGTTTTCTGCGGCGGCTTTGGTTACTTGCTCCGTGCTGGCAAGCGTAGAACTGGCGGTTTCGGCGTTTTTGAGGTCGCTCAGAGCCACTCTATAAGCCAATTGGGCTTTTTCGTTCATTCGTGTGTAATAATCAACATAAAATTTGGCTACAAAATCTTGGATAAAATTGCGTAGGTTTTGGAGCTCATTGGGAAAATCACGGCTGTTGAGGTGCGTGTCGTAGCCCAACGAAACCGCCGTACTGAGTTTAGAGCCGCCCTTGCCCGAGGGTTCGACGAGGGTCGAAAAGTCGCCCGTTTTATTAATGATTGGGCTGAGTTTGACCTCACGAATTTGGTAAATATCGTTGGTGTTTTGAAGGCTAAATTTTAGGTTTTTTTCGCAGTGCTTAATCCATGCCTCAGTCAAAACTTTGGGTTCGACCTGAACGTAGCCCGAAAGAGCCGTCTTAAACTTGCCATTAAAATTGACCGTTTCTTCCAGTAGGTTGATGGGTTCGCCGTTTTGTTGTTGGGCAGACACATTGCCGATGCTCAAAACCCAAACAGCAAATAGGTTTGTCACAAGCATGAAAATGGCGTGCGATGGTCGAAAAATAGATTTGGATTTCATAGATAGATACCGTTTAAATGTTTGTAATAAATGGATAGATTTAACACTGCTAAATTACTGCCAATATGCCAAGCCAAAATACGATAAAATGGCAGCAACACACACCGTAAGATTTTTGGTAACGAACAACCCACCAACAAAACAAATTTTGTGTAAATCATTGACAGTTAAACCGTTTTTTAGTTCAATGCTTTATTTTTTTCGATGAACGCAAATCAAATCCATCAATCTGAGTACAAAGCAGACCAGTTTTTGGGCTATAAACAACAAAATTAGCAATATTATTACATTAAACTATTTTATATATATCACATTTTGAACGCCAATCGGTGCCGAATAAGTTTTTTTTTAACCAATAATATCTATTCCACTTGGCTAAAAAAAATCTTGAATATCCAAAAAAAAGTATTCTAATTTCGCATGCCTACTAATCCTTACAGGTTTTGAAAACCAATAAACTACACAGATAAAGCCATAAAAGCAATCATCAAAAAACTTGAAAGCATCGAAGGAAACTTATTTGCAAAACAAACAGGTTATAAACTACTAAAAGAACAAACAAAACGGCATTCGACATAGTATTTGTGAAAAAGAGAAAATGAACAAATTCTAAATTCTCCTTAATCATAAATACTTTTTTGTACTTCGCCGTCTGACAAATGGTTTTCGCCGCCAGACAAATGGTTTTCGCCGTCTGACAAATGGTTTTTGCCGCCAGACAAATGGTTTTTGCCGCCAGACAAATGGTTTTTGCCGTCTGACAAATGGTTTTCGCCACCTGACA
>JAYWHZ010000039.1:0-5092 GCA_043777395.1 Bacteroidota bacterium | reverse complement strand
AGCCAAAATTTTGTTTTAGGCAGATTATCTCGATGTTTTGGGCGTAGTTATCGACCAAAAAAGCCACTGAGCCGTCGGTCGAAGCATTGTCGATAACCACAATTTGGAGCTTGTCATAGTCTGATTGAACCACAAAAGGCAAGAATTGTTGGAGGTGTTTTTTGCCATTAAAATTGAGAATTACAACCGAAACTTTGGGGTTCATAGAGATTGATTTTGCTGCCTTTTTGGTGTTAAATTAAACTTGGGCAATGGATTTCTTTTGAGGGTAGCGGCTAAAAAAACTGTTTATTTTCAGTTGAATGACCCCAAAAACGGCTTCTCTGATGATTCCCCCCGACATTTTGGAGCTGCCCAGCGTGCGGTCGGTAAACACAATAGGCACATCGACGATGTTGAAACCCGATTTCCAAGATTTAAATTTCATTTCTATCTGAAAGGCATAACCCACAAATTTTATTTTATCCAATTCAATGGTTTCAAGCACCGTTTTGTGGTAGCACACAAACCCTGCGGTGGTATCGGTCAGGGTGATGCCCGTGATAAAACGCACATATTTGGAGGCAAAATAGGAGAGAAGCAAGCGTTTCATATCCCAATTGATGACATTAACGCCGTTTTTGTAGCGAGAGCCAACGCTCATGTCGGCGTTTTGGTTGGTACAAGCAGCGACCAATCGGGGCAGGTCGGCGGGGTTGTGAGAAAAATCGGCGTCCATCTCGCAGATGTATTCGTAGCCTTTGGGTTGGTTCAAAGCCCATTTGAAACCATGAATGTAGGCACTTCCAAGACCGAGTTTGCCCGTGCGTTGCTCCAAAAACAGGCGGTCTGGGTATTGATTTTGGAGTTCTGCCACTTTTTGCCCTGTGCCATCGGGCGAGCCATCATCGACGATGAGAACATCAAACGGCACGGGGAGTTCAAACACTGTTTTGATGATCTTTTCTATGTTTTCTATTTCGTTGTAAGTGGGTATGATAACAAGACTGCTTGGCATTGTTGTGTGTTGGTGTGTTTTGTTTTGACGGCGTTGGGGTCTGTGCAAAGGTACAAAATCATTAATTAATCAAAAAAATATTTGTAAACAAGGGTATTATTCAAAAAAAATATACATTTGTGTTATCATTTTTAAAAATTAAGGACTGATGAAAGAGGCTTTGTTGCATTTTGTTTGGAATCACCGTTTGTTTTCGGTTCAGGATTTGAGGGCTGTGAGAGGCGAAAAAATTGCTATCCAAAATTTTGGCACCCACAACACGCACGAATCAGGCCCTGATTTTAGCAACGCTATGGTCGTGGTCGATGACCAACTCTGGGCGGGTATGGTCGAGATGCACCTCAAAAGCTCCGACTGGTATCTACACCAACACGACCGAGACCCAAACTACAACAACGTGATTTTGCACGTCGTTTTTGAATATAACCAAGACATTGTGGTCGAGGGGCAAATGCTGCCTCAACTCGAACTCAAACCACGCATACACCCTTCTATTTTAAACAATTATCTCTATTTATTGAACAACACAGGGCAGATACCTTGCCAAAATCAAATCCAAACCATTGATGATTTTACCAAAAAAAATTGGCTTAGCCGTTTGTCCATAGAGCGTCTAGAACGAAAATCGGCGACCATCGACGTGCATCTGACGCAAAACATGAGCCATTGGGAGCAGGTTTTTTACCAGATACTCACCAAATATCTGGGTGCCAAAACCAATGAGATACCTTTTGAGATGCTCGCCGCTGCTTTGCCTCTGACGGTTGTGGGCAAGCACAAAGACAGTCTCATGCAGATAGAAGCGTTGCTGTTTGGGCAGGCTGGGCTGCTCAATAATGATTTTGAGGACGAAT
The DNA here is from genome assembly GCA_043777395.1 of Bacteroidota bacterium. Lineage (GTDB taxonomy): Bacteria > Bacteroidota > Bacteroidia > UBA7662 > JAYWHZ01 > JAYWHZ01. The sequence continues at coordinate 3,241 of JAYWHZ010000039.1, read as the reverse complement.
ATCCAAAAACACTCCAAAAAGAATATCTTTTTTTGAGACATAAATTTAATTTAGAGCCCATCAACCAAAATTATTGGAAGTTTAAAGGCTTGCGACCCGTCAGTTTTCCCACGTTGAGGATTGCCCAGCTGGCTCAAATTTTGTTTCTCCAATCGGGTTTGTTTGCCAAGATAGTGGATGCAAAAACTATTCAAGACCTTCAAAACCTATTCAAAGTTGGCACTTCGAGCTATTGGAACACCCATTATGTGTTTGATAAAGCCAGCCAATCGAGTCCTAAAAATTTGGGTGAATCGACCATCAATAGCCTGATTATCAACGTTGTATTGCCATTTTATTATCTCTATGCAACCAAGCGTGATGCCAATGAACTGATAGACAAAGCCCTCGATTTTTACGACCAGCTGCCCGCCGAACACAACACGACCACCCAATTGTTTGCCGCACTCAAATGGAAAGCCAGCAACGCTTCGCACTCGCAAGCACAGCTCGAACTCAAACACCACTACTGCGACCAAAAACGCTGCTTGAACTGTGCCATCGGGGCAAAATTATTGCAAAAAACGTGAACAAACTTATGGCTTTAAATCAACACTAAAAAAGTTATTCACCAACAAAACATCTATAAAACGAAGCGATTTGATGGTTTTTGATTCGTCGATGGCTTTCAAATAGGGGTCAAAACTCGAAATTGGCTCCACAAATCTATAATCGACCGAAGGCAAACCGTCCAAAATATGGGGTGAGTTGGTGTGAAAATAAACCCTCAAAGTTTCAAATTTACTGATAAAATTGCCCTCGACGGCATCAAAGTCGATGCGTTGTTTTTTGGCGTTGTAGTGGATAGTGCGTTTATAAAAACACCCTTTTTCAAATTCATAACTCTGCCCGTCGTCTTCATAGTACTCAAATTGACTGCTTTGCTTGCCTTTATAGATGTGGATTTGGAGCGTTTTGTCGCTGGGCTGCTCGCCCGTGTGCTGAACGACGGCTTGCATGGGCAAGATAGCACCCGATTTTACAAACACGGGCAGCTTGTCTTTTTGCGTCTCAACAATGATTTCTCGACCGCCTGCGTACGTTTCATCGTTATAAAAATCGAACCATTCGCCTTGGGGCAAATATATTTTTTCGTATTTTTGGTTGATGCCAATGGGACAAATCAATAGGTTGTTGCCAAATAAAAACTCATTAGAATAGGTATAAATAAAATTATCAAATGTATAATCTATTGCCAACGAACGGTTTAGGGGCATGCCCGTTTGTGTTGCCTCATAAAAACAAGCGTAGATGTAGGGCAACAATCGGTATCGCAGTTGTATAAAATTTCTGGCAATGTCTTCTGCCTCCTCGCCAAAGCTATACGGCTCGGCATCTCGGCTGTTTATCATCGTGTGGCATCGAAAAAAAGGCGTAAAGCAACCTACTGCTATCCAGCGTGCAAACAAATCGGCAGAGCATTCGCCAATAAATCCGCCTACGTCATTGCCTGCAAACGGCACGCCGACCAAGCCCAAATTGGCAACCAGACGCATGCCCAAGAGCAGATGCGATTCGTCGGCACAGTTGTCGCCGGTCCAGACGGCGGCGTGTCGCTGCATGCCCGCAAAGGCACTTCGGGTGAGTACAAAATGGCGTTGTTCGTGTTTGAGGAGCTGTTCCACGCCTTCGTCGGTTGCACGAGCCATCTGCATGCCGTAGATGTTGTGTGCTTGCTTGTGTGTGGTTGGGTTTTGGTCGTAGTCAAACTCAATCAAATCGGGTATCGAACGTCCCCAGACGGCGGGTTCGTTCATGTCGTTCCAAAAGCCTTTTATGCCCATATCGGTCAGTTCTTTATAAAGATTTCCCCACCAAAGTCGGGTATCTGGCTTTGTAAAATCGGGCAGGTGGCATTTTCCGGGCCACACTTCGCAGGTGTAGTTGATGCCGTCGGGATATTTTACGAAGTGATTTTCTTTGATGCCTTGCTCATAAACGGGATAATCTTTTTCTATTTTTACGGCTGGGTCAATGATAACAACGACTTTGAAGCCCAAGGTTTGCAAGTGGCTGATGAGTGTTTTTGGGCTTGAAAAATGTTTGTCGTTCCATGTAAAGACCTTATAGTCTTGCATATAGTGAATGTCAAGATACAATACATCGCAGGGCATTTTTTTGTTTCTTAGGGTTTGTGCGACCTGCAAAATTTCTGTGTCGGGGTAGTATGAGTATCGACATTGCTGAAAGCCCAAGCTCCAAATCGGCGGTAGTTTGATGCGTCCTGTGAGCCAAGTATAGTCTTTGATGATGTGTTCGATGGAGTCGTTGTAGATAAAATAGTATTTCAATTCGCCATTGTCGGCTTGAAAGTAGCTAAAACGGTCGTTTGAGGCGCCAAAGTTGAAGGTAGATTTGTAGGTATTGTCAAAAAAGATGCCATATTGTTGTTTTATTTCAGGCAAAACGCCCATATAGAACGGAAAAGAGGCATAGAGAGGGTCTGAAAATTCCGAATATCCAAACATATCGGTGTTCCAATGCACAAAACTATGTCCTTTTTTGTCTGTGTTGCCCACTTTTTCGCCCAAACCGATAAAGCGTTCTTGGTCTTGAATAGTTTTATAGTTTGTTACCTCGTTTCCTATCCAGCCGATGCCAAACGTGGGGTCGTCTTGGTTTATGATTTGCTTATCGGGGGTAAGAAACGTGAGCCGAACGGGATTTTTTGAGATGTGAACAATCAGTTTTTTGGTTACGATTTCAATAAAAGTGGTTCGTACATTGCATTCAAAATCGGTTTTTTGAGGTGTTTGGTCTATCGAGTACGAAAAATTTTGAAACGCATGTTCTTTTTTAATGGCGTTTATACACACGATGCCATCAGACCAAATGTCTATCAGCAGTTTTGTTTCGGCGGTTTGTAGCAGCAGACCGTTGGGCAGTTTGGTCATCTGCTCCAGTTTTGAGATGGAATAATGGGCGTTGGGGTTGGTATTTTTTGCGGTTGTTTTTGGTTGTTTTGGCATGTTGGTAGCAATGGTTTTGTTGGTGCAAATGTAAAATTATTTTTTGGATTGAAACAGATTTCTTCTCGGTGTGTTTGTAAATAAAAACCCCTCAAATCGTTTTGAGAGGTTATATTTTTTTGGTGTTTGCGGCTTAGAAAAACAGGTATCGGTTGTCTTCCACTTTACCATTTTCTTTGAGTGCTTCAAACGATTGATAGGTTGCACGCTGGCTGATTTGGGTGGCAATTTGT
>JAYWHZ010000038.1:0-5139 GCA_043777395.1 Bacteroidota bacterium | reverse complement strand
TTGGTTTGGGCGTAAAGTTGCCCACAGACGAGCAAAATCAGTACAAAGAGGATTTTTTTTAATGTGTTTTTCATGGTTTTAGAGTTTGTGGTTTTAGTTGGTTAAAATCATGCGTTTGGTATCGATTTCTTGGTCGTCGATAATCAAACTGTATAAGACTATCTTGGCGTTGTTTGCGTTTTCGGGCAGTGTATAATTTATTTCTGTTGTCTCCGAAAAAGGATTTGGCTTATTTTGTTCGAGTCGAGCAAGGGTTGTTTTGGCTTGTGGGTTGTTGTTTTTATTTGCTATTTGTGCCGATTTTAGTATTTCTTGGTTGAGTTGTTCGGTTAGAATACCACGTGAAACTTGATTTAATCCAGAAAGCCAAGCAAGCAAGGGGTATAATTTAATAAATTTTTGCTGCTGAGAAGAGATTTCTCAAATAATTTTTTGAAGTTCATAATTTTTAAAAATTTAAAAGATGAAAAGTATAAATTAATTAAAAAATGATTGTCTGTGAAGGGTTGTTGATGACCAACGCTTCGCCTACAAATGTATAGTGTATTTTTGTGATATGCAAGATTTATTTTTGCAATTACCTGCAATTACCTATAATTACCGAAAATTACCGACAATTACGTGTTTATTTTACAATAAGATAACATTGGGTTTATAACTTTTGTGTTTATGAATTATTTTGCATAAAAAAAACTCTGCAAGTGTTTGTCGTGCAGAGTTTTTTTATGGGAGTGGAATTTGTATTTTATTGTTGGAGTACAAATCTTACGGGTAGGTTAAATTGTACACGGACGGATTGCCCACGTTGTTTGCCTGCCGACCAGCGTGGCATGGAGCGTGTTACCCGCATGGCTTCTTCGTCGCATCCGCCGCCGATGCCTCTGAGTACTTTTACGTCTGACACGGAGCCGTCTTTTTCGATAACGAAGGTGAGTACGACCATGCCTTGTATGTTATTTTCTTTGGCGAGTGAAGGATATTTGATGTTTTTGCCTAAGAATTCGAGGAGTTTGCCGTCTCCGCCTGGAAAGCTGGGTTGGTCTTCTACGACGGTGAATACCTCTTCTTCGGTTTGTACGGTCTCTTCGTCGCCGCCTGTTACGACGAGGTCGACGGGCGGAATGTAGGTGTCTTGTGTTATTTCTGATGATTCCATTTGTTGGTCTTCGAGTACTTCGTTGTCGGCTACGATGGTCAGTTGTGGTGGTGCGGCTGGTGGTGGCGGTGTTTTTATTTGTTCGGTTTGTGGAATGTCTATTTGTTCGACTTCGTTGTTTATGGTTGATGCAACGGTTGTGGCTACTTCGTCTTTGCTTGCGGAGTTGAAGGCGAGCAGGCTAAGGGCGAGCGACACGATGGCGCCTATCTGTGTAAATGTTGAGCGTTGTTTATTTAAATCAACGTTTGGATTTTTCTTTAATTCCATGATATTTTTGATTTGTGTTTTGGATTGTGTGTATGGATATTGGGTTTTGTATATTTTTGGGTTATTATTTTTTGCGAACGAGTTGTGTTGTGAGGTATCCGATTGTGGTGCCGATGTTGTTTGCTAAGAAGTCGTTGAGGTCTGATGTTCGGTCTATTGGGAGTATGTTTTGGAGTATTTCTATTGTTCCGCCGTAGGCTATTGCGGTTGTTGCGGCATAGAGTTGGGCGTTTTTATTGATTTTCGAGTTATTTTTTTGTTTCCAAAATCCTGTTGTTAGCAGGTGTGTTAGTACGGCAAAGAGTGTGATGTGTGCTATCTTGTCCAGTTCTATGCCCCACAATGTGTTTGGTGTTAGGGTGTTGCTTGGCGTGAGGGTCAGCATTGCTATGAGGGCCATCCAGATTATGGCGGGCAGGTTTTGATACACAAACGCCGTTTTTTGGTGCTTGGGTGTTTGTCTGCTTGTGTCTTTTTTAGTGGACGATGGCATTATATTCGTCGGCTGATAGCAGGTTTTGTATGTCGTTTGTGTTGTTAATTTTTATTTTGATGAGCCATCCTTTTCCGTATGGGTCTTGGTTGATGAGTTCGGGTTTGGTTGCAAGTTCGGTGTTTATTTCTATGATTTGGGCACCCAATGGCAGGAATAGGTCTGAGACGGTTTTTACGGCTTCTATGGTTCCGAATATGTCTTGTGCTTTGAGTGTTTGCCCTTTGGTTTCTATTTCTACAAACACGATGTCGCCCAGTTCGGACTGTGCAAAGTCGGTGATGCCTACGGTTGCGGTGTTGTCTTGTTCGTCTATTTTAATCCATTCGTGGTCGTTGGTATACTTGTATTCTTGTGGGATGCTCATGGCGTTGAACGATTTGTTTTTTTTATAATTTTTAATTTGGTTCAAAAGTATTGATTTTTTTCCAATTGGCATCGATAAATTTAATCTTTATTTAAAACCATTGATTTTTATTTGGCAATTTGGTTCTATTCTATCAGCCTTCGATTTCGAGGTTTATTTTTGCGTTGTTGAGTTCCGCTTTTGTTTTGGTGTCATTTTGTTGGTTTGCTATCGTTATGCCTTTGTTGTAGCAGTCTATGGCGTTTTGGGTTTGGTTCAGTTGCTCATAAAGTTTGCCGAGTTGGTAGTAGGTTGGCAGGTAGTCTGGCCTGTTTTCGGTGAGGTATTGGTAGTGTTTGAGGGCGTTTTGGGTGTCGTTTTGCGTGTGGTATTCGTGGGCAAGTGCATAATTGATAAATGCGTCGTGTGGGTTTTGGCTATAAAACAGTACTAATTTTTCCAATCGTTGGTTCATCGTTTTTGTGTCAATTGAGTTGTTGGGTTGGCAGTTCGACAAAAAATGTTGTGCCTTCGTTTGGCTTGCTTTCTACGGTTATCGAGCCGTTGTTTTGGTTGATGAGTTCTTTGCACAGCAGCAGCCCAAATCCCGTGCCTTTTTCTTTGTTTGTGCCGTAGGTTGCGGCGTGTGTTTGGGCATCAAAAAGGTTTTTGAGTTGCGTTGGGGTCATGCCAACGCCCGTGTCTGTGATTTGTATGCCTGTCGTGTCAATGCCCTCGATGTGTTGCCGTGTCGATAGGGTTATTTGTCCGCCTTTGGGCGTAAATTTAATGCTGTTGGTGAGCAAGTTTCTAAAAATCGTAGCCGTCTGCCATGGGTTCGCAAAAGCACGGGCGTTGTCTGCAACACGATTGACGATTTTGATTTGTTTCTGCTCTGCCATGCTTCCCAATAGGTTTATATTTTCTTCCAAAATGGTTTTGATATGTATGTTTTCAAGTGCTTTAATTGGGTTCGAGCCTTGCCTCATCTGGATTTTTGTCCACTCCAAAACGTTTTCGAGCGATAATATCAGGTGTTCGAGCTGTTTACCAATGGTTTTTTGTAGCATTGAAGCCACATCTTGCGGTATTTTATCGTATATGATGCCCAAAGCACCTTGCAAACCCACCAAAGGACTCCTAAAATCGTGAGAAAGGATAGAAAAAAGTTGATTCTGAAGCCCATTAACTGCTTTCAGAGCGTCGGCTTGCTTTTTTAAATCGTTTTTGGTTCTCGTCTCTTGTTTTTTCATCTGGTAATAATAAATCAAACCCATAAACGCTATCAGCACACAAACCACCAATGTAAATACTATTTTTTGTTGATTGTTGATGGTTTCTTGGTTCAATTTATCCGTTTCTTCAAGCCCTTTTATAGCCGTTTGCTTTTGTTCGAGTTCATATTCAAACTTCATATTTTCTAATATCGGTTTGAGGTCATCGTGAAGCACACTGTCTTGCATTGCCAATGATTTTTGATAAAAATACGCCGCTTTTTCAAACTGTCGGGTGCTTTGATACAACAAAGCGAGCTCTTTGTTGGGTTTCAAAATCTGCTGAATTTGCCTGCCTTTTTCTGCGTTTTCCAATGCTTTTAAAAGATATTTTTCGGCTTGTTTATAATTCTTTTCTGCCAAAAAATTGCTTCCCATGCCCGCCAAACTGTTGTTTGTCTGTCGGTCGTTTTGGGTTTCTATGCTCAGTTCCAAGGCTTGTGCGTGGCAGAGCGTCGAACGGTCAAAATCGCCCCTTAGGGTGTAGATTTCACCCAGATTGTTGAGGCAACTCACCATGCCCAATCGGTCTAACATAGACTTGCGAATAGCCAACGACTGTTCAAACAACACAAGGGCTTCGGGTATCTTGTTTTGCTCCTTTGCCACAATGCCCAGATTGTTTAAAATCCTGCCCCGTTCGAGCCTGTCGCCCCGTTTTATGGCTAATATAAGGGCTTTTTGGTAATATTTTTGGGCTTCGTCATACATTTTTTGGTTGTTGTAGATGTATCCAATCGTGTTATAAATCGTTAGTTTCAAAGGTTCATCGGTCGTCTTATTGATGTCTTTTAGAGCCACATACAGATGCTCCATCGCCTTGGCGTCGTTGCCTTTGAGCATGTAGGCATAGCCCAATATCTGGTTTGTTTGTGCCAGTTTTTGAGGCGAAAGCAATCTATTTTCAGACCAATCCAACACCTGTTTTCCATATTTGATGCTTTCGTTTGGGTCTGTGTAAGCACTAACCCCTGCCAGATCAATCAACGTATGGACATACGCCGTGTCTTGCCTCGAAAGACCGCCACCGACCAACACTTTTTGGAGGCTATCTGCCCGACGGTTTTGCCCAAAACAAACCGAAATAGGTTCAAGAATAACCACAAAACAGAGCAAAAAAAATATATTCGAGAAAAAACTTAAAAACTTCATCAATAAAAAATGATTCTTAAAAAAAGGTTAGTGCAAAATCAATTTAAAAAATGGTTCTTAAAAAAATGGTTCTTATTTGGTCTGTAAAAGTATAAATTTTTATTGAAATGTTACTTTTTTTTTATTTAATAAATTAAAGAAATGCCATATTCCAATGCCGCCACTCACCGCCACGTTCAGCGAGTGTTTGGTGCCTGCTTGCGGAATTTCTACTATGTGGTGGCAACGCTCCAACGTCGTTTGGCTCACGCCCTCTACCTCGTTGCCAAACACAAGGGCATAATGTTGGTTGGTGTCGATTTCAAATGCATTTAAAAATAGACTTTCTGTCGTTTGCTCCATCGCACAAAGGGTATAGCCTGCCCAAAGTAGCTCGTCGAGGGCCGTTTGGGTGTCTGCATAGTGCTGCCAACAGACCGAATCGGTAGCACCGAGAGCCGTTTTTTGT
>JAYWHZ010000037.1:0-5149 GCA_043777395.1 Bacteroidota bacterium | reverse complement strand
AAATGTTTTAATGTGTTGTATGTCAATTGATTATAACAAATGTATTGATGTAGATTAATTATTTTATCGTAAATAATGTTTTTTTGTTACATCGTAATACAAAGTCATTTAACGTTCGTTCTGCCCCAAATTCTTGCTGTAATTTTACACCGTCGCCAATCTATATATTTTTATGGTTTTGAGCGGTGCCTAAAATATCGACAAAAATAATTATCTATTAGTCTTAAAAAAAGATGAAAAAGCAAAAATCTAATGCCATTTATTTGAGAATGCCGACCAAATGGCTTTTGTTGGCAGCCTTTAATGTTATGATTTTTTACAACACAATGGCTCAAACCACCACCTACACACCGCAAAACTATTGGCGTTTTGAACAACCCAATTTTCGCAAAGACCTCATTCAAAACACAGATTTTTATGAACCCAATGCCATGCCTTGCACCTCAGTTGCTGGGCAGGTGGGCAACGGCATACAGTTTAACCAATTGGGCGGCTATGTGGGTTTTACAAACATATCGATGGTCAATAATGCTTTTACGATTGAGTTTATGCTGCGTTTTTCTAACTCGACCGACGGCAGAGTTGCTTCAAGTTGTATTGGGTTGAACTATCCCGTCATCGAATTTATAACCACTGACAACACGCCCGAAGCCAACGGCAGCCTGACAAACGAATTTATGATTTCGCTCACCAAAACGGGCAGAGCATCATACGACTATTATCTGAACAGCAAATGGCATCATTTTGTATTCAAATACGACGGCAACGCCGGCATCAAAGAGGTTTGGGTCGATGGGCAATGTCCCGAAGGGTTCAGGACAAGTATCACGCCGGGCAATGTGCTGACTTTTAACAATTATATGTCCTTTGCCATTGGCACTCAGATAGATGAACTGGCGATTTACAACAAGGCTATCCCGCCGCAGATGATAGCCAAACACTACGACGATGCGTTTAAGGCAACCGTCAAGCAGCCCTACGATTATACGTTTTATCCGTTTTATACCTTAGACCAAGTGGCACCGACCAATGCACCAGTCGATGGTTTGGAGTTTGCACCGGGCTATCCGAGCTATACCGTCAATCCGTTTGAGCAGATGCGTTTGTTTCCATTGCCCCGTTTTAAGGTCAATCATACGATGAAACGCAATGTGCCTTTTTATGACCACTCGCTGGGAAACACATCGAGCTATATGTCGCTCAAATCAACGCATTATGTCAATGACACGCCAAAATATGTGTATGACAACAATATGGGTGCAAATATATTGAAAGAAACAGCAAAAAACTGGAACTATCACACCTCGCTGCAACCCATAAACCAACATTTTCCGCTCTCTGCCTACACCGATACAGCAAGCATACATGCCAAAATGATACTTTTTGCCAATCAAAATCCGGCTATACCAGTGTCTATCTCAACCAACTGCCAAAGAATTTCTGGCACCGACGAAACGCACCGTCAAGATTTGCCCGCTGCCGCTTATCTCAAAAGAGCCAACGGCAGTTATATCTTCGACATGTATAACGAAAAAATGGTTAGCCCGTTGTGGACCACCGACTCTGTCCAAAAAAGAGCCTCCGAACTCACACCCAATATTTTGAAACTACAAAGTTTTTTGACACGACCCATCAACTTTGTGTGCGAAAACGGCGAATTTTTTGGCGAAGCAAGAGACTCGACCTTGCTTGCTTTGGACCCCAACGTGCTGGCAAACAAAAACGCAAGCGGTCTCAATTGGATTAGGTATCAAGGTCGATGGCAAGCCAATGTAGAAGGGGTTTATAAAAATGCCTTGCTCAACGGCGTAACATTGCCCTCAAACTACAAATTTTCTATGTATAACGTAGGTGCCACACAGCCAGGCGTTTGGACAGACTATGCCATGCGCCGACACATCAACAGTGCCTACGAAAACGGTTTTCATTATTCGACGCCGCCCATGTATTCTATCAGACCTAACCATTGGGCATTGGGATACAGTGCCTACCCTGCCTACGGCATTGTAGCCGAAGGGCGAGCAACCGAAATTGGGTTGGGCGAAAAATTTTTCTCGCCTTTTGTGTGGGCAGGCAACCAGATGGACGAGGAGAGAATTGTGAGACCCGCCCAATATTTGGCACTGCTCAAATCGATGTCGATGCTCGGAGCCGATTTTTTTCATACGTTTGCCTATGCCTCTTCGTACATAGACCCAGGAAACCGACACTATATCTGCGACCCAAAAGAGTACATTTACCAAATTGCAATGCCCATTTATGCACAAGCCACAACATCGCACTTTGAACATATTTTTAGAAACAGCACTTTGCTGCCTACCGCCGCCAACCTCACTTTTAGTGGATCAAATTTCAGGCAAGGCTCTGGAAACAACAGGCTCGTAATGGCTCGAAAAGCCAATAACCAAAACATATATGTGATTTATGGCAGCGTACAACCCAATTCAAACATGAGGGGAAACGTAGCCAAAGATGCCAACATCAATGTGATGATAGACAACAACGACCTCAAATTTAACATCAGAAGGCAAGGAAGCACTTACATTTACGACAAAACAGACCCAAGCAATCCCATCTTTTATCAGCTAGACAAATGGCATCAATGGGAACACCCTTACTATTGGTCGAAAGATTTTTTTATAGAAGCCGAACTCTACGACAACCCCACAGGAACATTTGCACTCAAAACGCAAAACCCCAACACCAATCCAAACGACTACTCGACGGGCTACAACACGTATATCTATTTTCCCACAGGTGCCAATTATTCGACACCCATAAACTACTATTTTCAGCCAAGAGACCCAACCAACAACGACTTTACGATATGGGTCAGAGCCAGAAGCAGCAACCAACAAGCATCGGCAAACATCAAAGTAGTGGTCGATGGCAACCTCCAAGCCGCCAAAAATATCTGCATAGACCCCGGTGTTTTCAAGTGGTATCACCTCGACTGCACCAGCAAATCGCCCATTGCCCTAAACAATATGAGCCTCTCTCAACACTTGATTCAGTTCATTTCACAAAATCAAAACTTAGAACTTGACCAGTTTCTGCTGAGTACCAATCCGTTTCCAGAAGACGTGATACCAAGCGAGATAGCAGCAATGAGCTGCGGAAACTCATGTGTCAGATTGGCTTTGCCCGTGTCGTTTCTCGATTTTATCGGCTTTCCAATCAAAAACAAGGTTCAACTCCAATGGCGTACTACAAGCGAACTAAACAACGATAGGTTTGAGATAGAACGCAGCCCCGACAACCGAACCTTTGAATACATTGGGCAGGTCAAAGGTGCAGGCATAGCCACCGACATCAAGAACTATGCGTTTATGGACGAAAAACCATTTGCCAAAAACAATTATTACCGATTGAAGCAAATCGATGCCGACGGCAAAGCGGAATACGCCAAAACGGTGCTGGTCAATATGGATTATTCAAATTTGGAGATTGTCAATACCGTGTTGAGAAACGAAAATGAACTGGCACTCACGCTGGCTTCGCCCACCAATGCGGCTTTGATTGTGCAGGTCGTCGATATATCGGGAAAAAATATACTCATCAAGGAGATTGAGGCGGTTCAAGGCTTATCGACCTATTTTATTCCGACCTATGAGTTGTCGCAGGGCATTTATATTATTGGTGTCTCCGATGGCATCAACAAGATATACCGCAAGTTTGTCAAATAAAACGAGCATTGCAGGCTTTTTTGGCTTGTTTTTGGTTAATAAAAAAATAAAACCCTTGAATACATCAAGGGTTTATTTGTTTTTGGTAGCGGGAAGCAGGCTCGAACTGCCGACCTTTGGGTTATGAATCCAATGCTCTAACCAACTGAGCTATCCCGCCGTCTTTGGTCTTAAAGGCACAAAGGTAGGGCTATTTTCTTGAATTTCAAAATTAATAATAATATTTTCTAAGGTTTAGCAATTGACTCGCTTGCTTGGTCTTTGATTTTGATGGGTTTGATGATGAGCCTGAGCGATTGGTCGTAGGTGATGTAGTTCCAAGTCCAATTGATAAACACCAAGACCCTATTTTTGATGCCAATGATAGAGACCAAATGCAGAGCCATCCAGACGAGCCAAGCAAAAAACCCTTTAAAATGATAGAACGGCAAATCGACAACGGCTTTGTTTCGGCCAATAGTTGCCATAGAGCCTTGATTGAAATAGACAAACGGCACAAGAGGTTTGTTTTGCAAGATGTTGTTGAGGTTTTTTTCGAGATGCTCGGCTTGCTGCATGGCTACGGGTGCAACTTGGGGGTAGCCGTTGGGATATTTTTGGTCAGATTGGAGAGACATATCGCCCACACAAAAAACATTTTGGCTGCCTTTGACTCGGCTAAATTCATCGACCAAAACCCTTCTACCTCGTCCCAAAACGCTGCTATCCAGACCATCAACGGCATTGGCAATGATGCCCGCCGCCCAAATCAAGGTTTGAGCAGGAATGCGTCTGCCATCGCTAATGACCACGTTGTAGTCTATATAGTCTTGCACTTGGGTGTTAATCAGGACAGTAACGCCTTTTTTTTCTAAGATTTCTTTAGCCTCCAACGACGATTTTTCGCTCATCACGTTGAGTAAACGAGGACTGGACTCGATCAAAAAAATATCCATCTCTTTAAAATTCAATTCGGGATAGTCTTTGGGTAAAATATGTGTTTTGAGTTCGGCTAATGCTCCTGCTACCTCTACGCCTGTGGGTCCACCACCGACGATGACAATGTCGAGCATCTTTTGGCGTTCGGTAAAGTCGGGCAGCAACACGGCGTTTTCAAACTGTTGAAGCACTCGGTTTCTCAATGCCAATGCTTCGCTGACCGATTTCATGGGGACGGCGTGTTGTTCTATGTTTTTATTGCCAAAAAAATTAGTGTCTCCACCCATCGCAAGCACCAAAAAATCGTAATCTACCTTGCCAATATCGGTTTCTACGTAGTTTTCGGTCTGGACAATCTTGCTCACTTGGGCAACTCTGATGTGTATTTCTTTGTTTTTTTGAAACACCTTGCGAAAGGGAAAACAAATAGAGCTCGGTTCGAGACTGGCGGTGGCGACCTGATAAAACAGAGGTTGAAACTGATGATAATTGTTTTTATCCAGTAGCACGACTTGAAAATCGGAGTTTGAGGTGAGTTTTGTGGC
>JAYWHZ010000036.1:0-5202 GCA_043777395.1 Bacteroidota bacterium | reverse complement strand
AGCAAACCAACGCCACACCAACAACAAAAGACAGCACCGCAACGGCAAATACCAAACCAAACTATGTCAACAACACCGTGAGCCAAACCAACAAAACCACAGACCAACAAAACAGCCTCAACACCAAAAAAGACTCACTCGACACCGCCTACCAAAAACTCATTAACCAATATAACAACCAAAAAAATACAAGCCAAACCACCATTACAACTCCAACAGACCCCAACCAATCGACACACACGATAGCCGCAGGCGACACACTTTTTAACATTGCCAAACGCTACAAACTATCCGTCGAAGACCTCAAAACCATCAATAATCTACAAACCAACACCGTAAAACTGGGTACAACGCTCAAAGTAAAAAAATAATGCCAAAGGCAATTGCTATCCCATGAATAAACTCAAAATCATCAACGACCCTATCTATGGCTTAATTTCGATACCCAACGAACTGGTTTTTGATTTGATTGAACACCCTTATTTTCAACGCCTCTCCCGAATAAAACAACTCGGTTTCGACCATCTCGTTTTTCCCAACGCCGTGCATTCTCGCCTGAGCCACGCCATCGGTGCCACGCACCTCATGCAGCAAGCCATCGACACGCTGCGGCGCAAAGGCATTGAGATTTCTGACCATGAAGCCCAAAGTGCAACCGCCGCCGTGTTGCTACACGACATTGGGCATGGGGCGTTTTCGCACGCTTTGGAGCATACCATCGTTTCGAATATCAATCACGAGAGCATCTCCAAAATATTGATGCAAAAACTCAACCAACAACTTGACCAAAGGCTACAAACCGCTATCGAAATTTTTAATGACCAATACCCAAAACGCTTCTTGTATCAACTCATCAGCTCCCAACTCGACGTAGATAGGCTCGACTATCTCAACCGAGATAGCTTCTTTACGGGTGTTTCGGAGGGCATCGTGGGCTGGGATAGGATTATAAAAGTGATGAATGTAGTCGATAATCAACTTGTTTTTGAGGAAAAAGGCTTGTATTCGATAGAAAAATTTTTGATGGCAAGACGCATGATGTACTGGCAAGTCTATTTTCATAAAACCAATATGGCTGCCGAAAACCTATTGGTCAATACCCTAAAACGAGCCAACTACCTTGCCAAAAAAGGTGAAAAACCATTTGCAACGCCGCCACTTCATTATTTTCTCAGCAACACAGTGGACGAACCAACCCTAAAAAATGAAGACCAAATTGCCATCAATTGGTTTACACAATTGGACGACTACGACGTGCTGGCTTCAATCAAAACATGGGCTAACGACCCCAACGATGCCATTCTCCAAAACCTATCCAAAGCATTGGTCAATAGAACACTGCCGAGCCTTGTGCTGCAAAAAAAACCATTTGAAACCGACTATCTCAACGACGTTAAACAACAAATAAAAACCAATCTACAACTTCATTCAGACCACGAACTCCAATATTTTTATCAAATAGGTACCGTACAACACAACACATACAGCCCTGACAATGAGCCGATTATGATTTTGACCAAACAAAAAAAATTGATAGAACTCAACCAACTCTCCGATTTTTTTTCTACCAACTTACTCACCCAGACCGAGCAAAAACACTATCTCTACAAACCCAAATTTTAAAACCATCGCTTGCTTTTATTCCTTTTTCAACACGACCTCAACCCGCCTATTCAAAACACTCTTCACGTCAGCCTTGTCTATCATACGCCTGTTGCCATAACCCACCACTGCAAGCCTACTTTTGTTTATGCCCCGCTCAATCAAATAATCTTTAATGTTTTGGGCTCTCTTTTCAGACAACACCACCCACTTTTCGAGCTTGTTGGTACCCGACGAATGCCCCTCGATGCTGGCTCTCAGGCTGAGGTCTAAAAGCATATAATTGGCTATTTTTTCAATCAAATTGATAGAATCACTACTGATTTTGTATTGGTCTTGTTCAAAATAAAGGGTATATTTGCCTGTTTTTGAAACTTCGAGGGTTTGTTTTTTTAATGGCTCGGCTGGGTTTATGCTCCCCGAAGTATCCAATCTGATGGCATAAACACCACGTCCGCCGGTGCCAATCCAAGCCGTGTTTTGCTTGTCAATGTCGATACACAACGCTTGAATGCTGTTAAAACCATTGCTTCTATTAAAAATCTGAATCAATTTGAGGTCTTTGTCATACACCGCTATCAGTTCGTTGGCGGCCAGCCAGAGGTTGCCCAAACCGTCTATTTTCATCTCTTCTACCACGTCGTTGGCTATGGCGGGGTCGAGGGGAATATTTTGCCATTTCTTAAAATTTTTATAGACCCAGAGTTTTCTGTTGCCTGCCATGTAGAGGTTGTTTTGGTTTGTGGCAAGGGCTGTGATGTTGGTATTTTTGCGTTGGAGCGACCAGCCGTAGCCGTCGTAAACAAAAAGCCCTTCGTTGGTTCCAACCCATTTGCGGTTTTTGGGGTCTATGATGATGTTTTTGATGTTGATTTTCTCAAAATCGGGTTGCGACTCCAAGAGTTTAAAATACGTCGGACCATAATAGACCAGCGAGTCGTTGGTTCTAAATGTTTTGTAGATGCCGTTGCTTGTTCCAATCCAGACCTCGTTTTTATCGACGGCAATGGCATTGACCTTGTTGGTGATAATGGGCAGGTTGATGTATTTGCCTTTGAGGTTCGAGACGGTGTTGGGTTTGAGTGCAAACCACGTTTCGCCGTTGTCGTTTTGTTGGGCAATGTCGTAGATGCCTGTTTTTTCGATGATTTTGGCGGTCGTGTCGTTGTTTTTGAAGGTATAGAGCCGATGCTCTGTGCCTACGTATTTGGTGCCCGTGGTGTTGTCCACATAGATATTGCCCACGGCAATGTTTGGAATGCCTTTGTAATGTTCGACAATTCGGTTTGTTTGGGCAAGGGCAGTAGTTTGGCTAAAAATATTAGACCAAAGCAGCAGAACAGTGGCACTAAGTTTTATTTTTTTGGTCATTGGCATAGTTTTGTGCTTGTGTGTTGGGTTCTATTGAAATATCTTTTCATTGGGGTTTTGTGGGTCGTCTTTTGGCTTCAAATGGTTTTATGTCTGTGTTGTAAATTTACGTTTATTGATTTATCTAGCTCTTCAAAAATTCGTACTCATACACTTTGGGTGTGATTTTGTTGGCAATTAAATCTAATTTTTCTCGCAAATCGTTGATGAGTTGCGTGTAGGTTTCGTCGGTGCTGCGAGGGTTCATTCTGCCTAAGTCGTTTCGGCCCTGAAAATACGCTCTGATGTCGTAGAGGCTGGCGTTGGGATTATAACCACCCCGCCCTTCGGGGACTCCAATAACCACCCCACCCTTCGGGCACCCCTCCAAAGGAGGGGGATTAGAGGGGAACTCTTGCGAATGATAATATTGCCATAGCTCCCGCCCAGCATCAAAAACGGCAGTGGCTTCGGGCGAAAATTCGAGTGGCGTGGTGCGTTGTGGCTCTTTTTCTTCAAATAAAACAGATTGAAATTCTGCCCTCCCATTCCCTTCCTTTCCCCCACTCTGAGGGGGCAGGGGGAGTGGAGGGGTGCCCAACGGGCGGGGTGGGTAATCACGGGCGGGGTGGTTCGTATCCCCACCAACGGGCGAGGTAGTTTCACCATACTCCGCAATGATATAATTTTCTAACCCTGACATTACATTGATAATGTTTTTTTTCACATCTATATCCTTAATTCTATACATTTTCAAACCCAAACTTTCTAAATACGCTTGACGTACACTATCATATTCAATTTTATCGTTGTGGCTGCTGCCATCTATTTCTATGATTAATCCTAATATTTTTACATAAAAATCTACGATATAATTGCCAATAATTCGTTGCCTATCAAAATCTATGTTGTGAAATTTGCCTTTGTGTACTTGTTGCCAAAATAATACTTCGGATAATATACCTGCTTTTCGTTTGTCTTTAGCTAGTTGTGTAAGTGTGGCATTATACGGTAAATTTTCTACAAAATTGCGGATAATTGGAGTGTTATTAACCACCCCGCCCGTTGGGCACCCCTCCACGGGAGGGGAATGAACCACCCCGCCCGTTGGGCACCCCTCCACGGGAGGGGAATGAACCGCCCCCGTAATCACCTCGCTCTGCGGGTACTTCTCCAATTCCCCTCCCGTGGAGGGGTGCCCAACGGGCGGGGTGGTTATCAGGGGCGAGGTTAGAGGCGGAGTGGCTTTTCCTCTTATAAAATCGGTCATAAAGTTACTCTCAAACTTTTCTTTGGCATTTACTTCTGCCTCCGTGAAAGGTATCCAATGATTGACCGCCCCGCTTGCCGAAATCCTATTCTGACCGTGAAACAATGTATATGCCAAACAATCATTCTGAAACTCTGTGTCTGTTTGCCAGCCATCGTTCGGATACAAAAATTGGTCTCGGTCGTTGAGCCAAGTGGCTGCTATGCAATTGCGAACTGAAAAATAGACACACCCATACAAAACATTATTTTTTGTATATGACCAAAAATTAAAATGCTCAATTCCTTTTTTCAAAGACAAATACAACTGATTATTATGCTGAAAATCGGGTGCAGGATTACCCATATAGCAAATATGTTCGTTGCTGCCATTGTCATAAAATTTTATCCATTTATTGATGCTTTCAGGTAATTCGCCGTAGAAATTTTTAATACCAATAAATTCGCCTTTTTTATCGTAAATATCGGTAGCAATTGTATTTATTTTTGATTTATTTGCGGTGTTCCAAATCGTGAAGCCGATAGGGAAATTACCTTTTACGTTGTCGAACGTATCGGCAGGCACAATGAACCCACTCACATAATCTGCTTTGAAGTATTCTTTAAATTTTTTGAAATTAGAACCGTTTACAAATTTTAATTTAGAAAACTGGGCTATCAAGCACCCTTGCATTTGTTCGTAGATGTTTGCCATAAACAGGGCAAAGATTTCGTTTGTGGCATTTCCAATTTTTTCATTAAACAATTTACTTGTTTTGTGCTGCGTGGCTACGCCTGCTTTGTTTTCGCCTGTACCCGTTACTGTTCGGGCAGTTGTGGCTTCCGCATAGGGCGGATTGATGTAAATAATGAGTTTTTTGCGTTTTTCGGGGTCGTTGATGATGTTTTGCAGGGATAGGGGCAGTTTGCCACCCCGCCCGTGATTGACCACCCCGCCCTTTGGGCGCCCCTCCAAAGGAGGGGAATTGACCACCCCGCCCT
>JAYWHZ010000035.1:0-5211 GCA_043777395.1 Bacteroidota bacterium | reverse complement strand
TATCTCTTTGTTGGGTGGCGACCCCGTAATGCCGCAGAGCATCAGTTTTGTGATGGCAAAGGCATCGGCGGTTCTAAAAAATGAACCCACATTGTTGAGGCTTCTGATGTTTTCTAAGACCACGACGATGGGCGTTTTGGTATTTTTTTTAAATTGGTCTATCGAGGGGCGTTTGAGGTCGTCTAAGATGAGTTTTTTTGGCATTTTGGGTTTCGTGAGTTAGTTTTGTTTGTATCCAAATTGTTTGAGTTGCTGGGCGTTGTCTCTCCAATTTTCTTTTACTTTGACTATCAATTCTAAGTACACTTTTTTCAAAAAAAACCGCTCCATGTCTTCTCTTGCTTTGGTTCCTACCCACTTGAGGTCTTCTCCTTTTGAGCCAATGACGATGCCTTTTTGGCTTTCACGCTCTACAAAAATATCGGCTTGAATGTGTGTGATGTCGTTTTTGAGCTTGTCTTTTTTTTCTTTAAACGTATTGACGACCACTTCGCAGCTGTAAGGGATTTCTTGCTTATAATTTAAAAACAGTTTTTCTCTAATGATTTCGCTTGCAAAAAACCGTTCAGGCTTGTCGGTCAGTTCCGATTTGTCGTAGTAGGGTGGGTTTTCGGGCAGTTTTTCTATGATAAGGTCAAAGATAACATTGAGGTTAAACCGCATCAAGGCAGATACGGCAATGATTTCGGCTTTGGGGTATTTTTCTCGCAGGTCTTTGCCAAACGCCGTTATCTCGTCTTGTGTTCGCAAATCGAGTTTATTAATGACAATGATGACGGGACATTGGGCGTTTTGAACTTTTTTGACCAGCGTCTCGTCTTCGGGTTCTTTGTCCGAAATATCTATCAGGTAGAGCAGTATGTCGGCATCGGTCAGGGCTATTTCTACAAAATCCATCATGGTTTCTTGGAGTTTATAATGTGGTTTCATGTAGCCCGGCGTGTCCGAATACACGATTTGGAAGTCGTCGCCGTTTACGATGCCCATGATGCGGTGGCGTGTCGTTTGTGCTTTGGAGGTGATGATAGAGAGCCGTTCGCCTACCAATTCGTTCATGAGGGTTGATTTGCCAACGTTGGGCTTGCCAATGATGTTTACGAAGCCAGCTTTGTGTTCCATATCTATAATTTTTTAAAATAAATTTAATTTTGTTTGTGGCTTTTTGGGCAGCTACTGCGTTACAATTGCCGATAGACCCTCGGCGAGCAAGGCTTCGCAGAGCGGCTTCATAGCACTCAAAGCACCTGTTTTTACAATACATTTGCCCTTAAAATGAACGATTTGAGCGCATTGCTCTGCCTGCTCGCTGGTGTGTTTGCAGATAACTTGAAGGCACTCTATCACGTGTTCAAACGTGTTTACGTCGTCGTTGTAAAGCAATATTTTGTAAATCAGTTCTTCGTGGGTTGCTGTGTCTGTGCTTTCTTTTTTTTCTGTCTGCGACCCGTAGCCGCCGCCTGAAATGGGTTTCCTTTGCATCGGATTTGAAGGTACTTGTGGTTAAAAAAATTATTTCCTATAAAAAACGACACAAAATAATTGTGAGGTATGATTTTTGACGTAAAATAATTGCAAAATTAAGCATTTTTATTTACATTGTGATTAGAAAATAGAACAATTTAAACAAAATATTTGTAGTATCTTTGCACACTTTTGTCGGCAAAGATACCGACAAGCAATCACATACCTTAAAAATAGTCAGCGCTATACGAATAAACACCAATGAGGCAATTAAAAATCACAAAATCAATCACCAACAGAGAGAGCCAGTCGCTTGAAAAATACCTTCAAGAAATCGGTAAGGTCGATTTGATAACGCCCGAAGAAGAGGTCATATTAGCACGTAGAATCAGAGAAGGCGACCAAGTGGCTCTTGAAAAACTCACCAAGTCGAACCTCCGTTTTGTGGTTTCCGTCGCCAAACAATATCAAAACCAAGGGCTAACCCTAAGCGATCTGATCAACGAAGGCAACTTAGGCTTGATAAAAGCCGCCAAACGATTTGATGAAACACGTGGATTCAAATTTATATCCTATGCCGTCTGGTGGATTAGGCAGTCTATCTTGCAAGCCTTAGCCGAACACTCACGCATTGTGCGTTTGCCGCTCAACCGTGTGGGTTCACTCAACAAAATCTCAAAAGCGTTTTCTAAACTCGAACAAGACTACGAAAGAGACCCCTCAATAGACGAACTTGCTGCACTGCTCGAGCTCACACCCGAAGAAGTAGAAAACACGATGAGTATCTCGGGGCGACACATCTCCGTCGATGCACCATTCATACAAGGCGAAGAAAGCACCCTGCTCGATGTCTTGGCAAACGAAGACACACCCGAAACCGACAATATTCTCATCAACGAATCGCTCTCGAACGAAATCGAACGCTCACTCCAAACACTCACCGAACGCCAAAGAGAAGTCGTAAAACTCTATTTTGGCATCGGACTCGAACACCCCATGAGCCTCGAAGACATCGGCGAAAAATTTGACCTCACCCGTGAACGGGTTAGACAAATAAAAGATAAAGCACTCAAAAGACTGCGACACACCTCCCGAAGCCGAATGCTAAAATCTTATCTGGGCTAAAAATAACATACAAATGTAATGCCTTATCCAAACCTTCATCGTTTTAATCCAAACCTTGAAGGTTTTTGATAGTCTATAAAACCAAAGACATTATGAAAATTGCCCTCCTCAACACCTCCGACCAAAACGGCGGCGCCGCAATGGCTTGCCTCAACCTACTCGATGCGTTGAACCGCTGGGGCGGCAAAAATAATTCGGCAAAACTCCTCGTGCGTGAAAAATTAACCCAAAACCCTTGTGTCATCAATGTTAATACCTCTTTTTTTAAACAAAAATGGGCTTTGGCAACGTTCTATCTCGAATATTTATACTTTACCAAAATAGAAAAAAAGAAAACGGCAAGTCCCATTTTTTCGGCAGCTCGGCTGGGAATTAACGCTGTGGCTCGGCATTCGGTCGTTTGGCAAGCCGACGTCATCAACATTCATTGGATAAACAACGGTTTTCTATCGCTCCAAAACTTGGAACAACTCATGAATCTACACCGACCCATTGTGTTTCATCTACACGATATGTGGACGTTTACGGGCGGTTGCCACTATGCCGGCACATGCCAAAACTATAAAAACGAGTGCGGAAATTGCCCTTTTCTAAAAAATAATTCCCAAAATGATTTGTCTAATTGGGTCCTGACAAGAAAAAAAAATATCTTTGCCATTCATAAAAATATTGCCATCGTAGCACCAAGTCAATGGCTTTCGGATTTGGCTGGGCGTTCGGTTTTATTTAAAAATTGTCGCATTGAAACCATCAGAAACCCCATTGATACCCTAAAATGGCAAGCCACACAAACCAAAACCGATGCCCAAAAATCTTTAAATCTCGACACTTCTAAATGCTATATTTTGTTTGGTGCCATGAATATCAACGACACTCGCAAGGGGTTTGTATATCTCCAAAAAGCCTTAGAAATCTTAAAAAATGAGACCCAAAACACCGATTATGAACTCTTGATTTTTGGAAAAGCAGACGAAAAAACATTAAACGATTTGCCTTTGAAAGCCAACTATCTGGGTTTGGTCAATGATTTTGAGACCCTAAAAACGATTTATACGGCTGCCGATGTGTTTGTTATCCCCTCTTTGGAAGACAATTTGCCCAATACCATCGTCGAAGCCATGTGTTTTGGGGTGCCAGTGGTGGGTTTTGAGGCTGGAGGCATACCCGAAATGATAGACCACAAGCAAAATGGCTACATAGCGAAGCATAAAAGCGCCGATGACTTGGCTCAGGGCATCAATTTTGTCTTAAAACACACCGATTATGCTCAAATATCTGCCCATGCCCGCCAAAAAGCCTGCAACGCCTACGGCGAACAAGCCATCGCAAAGCAATATCTGCAATTGTTTGAACAAATGATTCAAACCCAACAACTACACACAAACCCAAGCAAACTTTAAATTAAAACCGAAAACCATTTGTAGAGAAAAATAATAGGTTACATAACAGATAAATGACTAATTTTGACCCGCATTTTTAGCCCATACAATGGATAAAACCCTTGACCTGATAGTCGAAATACTAAAATATTGTTTGCCCATCTTTGTCGTTTATCTGGCAGCAGATAGCCTGCTCAAAAACTACTTCATCAACACGTTTAGGATGCGAAAACTCGAGTTTGCACGCCAAAACCAAACCACCATGCTGCCCATGCAGCTCCAAGCCTACGAAAGACTCATTTTGTATCTCGAACGCATTGCCATCGATAGCCTAATCCAACGCCACTGTCAAGCCAATATGACGGCAACATCAGCCCACAACTTGCTCACGTCGAGCATCAAATCGGAGTTTGAACACAACCTCGTGCAGCAACTCTACGTCTCGACCGAAGCATGGAAAAGCCTGATAAACGCCAAAAATATAAGCCTGACAATGCTCGAAAATGCCTACAACAACGTAGAACCCAACCAAAACCTATCGATATATGTGGACCAAATCGTGAGCCAACTCATGCAACACCAACACCAAAACCAAACCCAATTTGCCATTAAACTGCTTTCATTGGAAGTTAAAAAATTATTAGAAAATGAATAAAAAGTATTTTTTTATAGCTATAATTGCCTTGCTATCTGCATCTTGTGGACGTTTTGCCGCCCTCAACACCACCCAAAGCAAAGCCAAAAGCATCGGCATTAACGAATATAGCAAAATTGGTACGGACAAAACCACCACAACCATCAAAACCTACCTCAAACCGTTTCACGACAGCCTCGAAACGAAAATGAATAAAATCCTCGTTGTCAATGAAAATTACTTGGAAAAAGCCAAACCCGAATCGCCATTGGGCAACCTAATGGCTGATTTGATACTCGACATTGGGCAAA
Organism: Bacteroidota bacterium; assembly: GCA_043777395.1. Taxonomy (GTDB): domain Bacteria; phylum Bacteroidota; class Bacteroidia; order UBA7662; family JAYWHZ01; genus JAYWHZ01. Next base: position 301 of record JAYWHZ010000035.1, on the reverse strand, counting down.
AATATTACCAAAAACCCATCGACGCTGCCTTGGTCAATTATGGCGGCATACGCTCTTTTTTGCCCAAAGGAAACATCACCGTCGGCAATGTCTTTGAGGTGATGCCCTTCGACAATGAGCTCGTTGTGCTGGTCATTTCGGGCGAAACGATGGAAAAACTCATCGACCACTGTGCCAAATCTGGTGGCATACCGCTATCGGGTTTTCGACTTACTGCCGACAAGCAAACCAAAAAAGTGTTGGAGGCAACCCTCGGCGGGCAGCCATTTGACCCCAAACGAAACTACACCGTGGTGCTGAG
>JAYWHZ010000034.1:0-5216 GCA_043777395.1 Bacteroidota bacterium | reverse complement strand
TCGGTCATTACCTCGTTTTTGGTTTTGGGTTTTTACCGCAAAATAAATGTGTATGATGCCTTTATCGAAGGTGCAAAAACGGGTTTTGATACGGCGGTTCAGATTATTCCCTATCTGGTGGCTATGCTCGTGGGCATTGCTATTTTTAGGGCTTCGGGGGCAATGGATTTTTTGTTGATGGGCATCACCAATCTGCTGGCTCTGATGAATTTGAACACCGATTTTGTGCCTTCATTGCCCACTGCCCTCATGAAACCGCTGAGCGGTAGCGGTGCAAGAGGCATGATGCTCGATGCGATGAAAACCTACGGTGCCGATTCGTTTGTGGGGCGTTTGGTGTGTGTGATGCAAGGGGCTGCCGACACCACTTTTTATATCGTGGCGTTGTATTTTGGGTCTGTGGGCATCAAAAACAGTCGTTATGCACTTGCCGGTGGTTTGTTGGCCGATTTTGTGGGTGTGAGTACCAGTATTTTGGTGTGTTATTGGTTTTTTCATTGATTTTTTTTAATTTTAATGATTTTTCACCAATCAATTTTTAACTCAAATGACTTTGATGCTCGATACCATAGAGAAATAGCCACTATGGACGCTCGAATCGTAGCCCAATTGCTCAAAAGTTTTGTTTGAATGGATAACGATTGGTGCGACCAAGTCATCGACCACGTCGTAGGGCGTGTTGTGTTGGTCGCCGAGCCAAAAGTAGAGCGGATACTCGCCTGTTCTGATGTTAGATTGATTGACCACACACTCAAACGTATATATTTCGCCTGCTTTGAAGGATTGGAAAGGGATTTGGTGGCGAATGGAACTCACAATTTCCCGTGATATGCTTGAACGAAACGCCACTGCTACGTAGATTTGTTGGAGGTCTTGTGTGGCTCTAAAACTCAGTTTGATGTGTATGGGTTCGTCGGTTTCAAAGGTATTGGTTTCGTGTTTTTGGGTGTTTGAGACGGCTATGGCTGTAAATCGTGCTTGCCCCAAGCCCCGTCGATTTTCGGCGTTGTTGAGTGCCGATTGTTCGCCAAACTGAAAGTCCTGAATGTCTTTGTCGTAGGCTGAAAGCACGTTTTGAATGCTGCCTTTGGCGTGTATCTCACCGTTTTTGAGAAAGACCCCATCGGTACATAAACTCCTGATTGCCTGCGTGTTGTGGCTTACAAAGAGGACTGTTCTGCCTGTGGAGACCACATCTTTCATTTTTCCCAAGCATTTTTTTTGAAACGCCATATCGCCCACGGCGAGGACTTCATCGACGATTAGTATTTCGGGTTCGAGGTGTGCCGCCACGGCAAAGGCGAGGCGAACATACATGCCCGAGCTGTATCGTTTTACGGGTGTATCGATAAATTGTTCGATGCCTGAGAAGGCGACGATTTCATCAAATCTGGCATTAATTTCGGTTTTGGTCATGCCCAAAATGGTGCCGTTGAGGTAAATATTTTGCCGCCCGGTGAGGTCTGGGTGAAAGCCTGTGCCGACTTCGAGTAGCGAAGCCACACGCCCGTTGATTTTGATGTATCCTGATGTTGGGGGGCTTATTTTTGAGATGATTTTGAGCAATGTGCTTTTGCCTGCACCGTTTCTACCTACGATGCCCAACACTTTGCCTTGCTCGATGTTGAAGCTCACGTTTTGCAATGCCCAAAACTCTGCCGAGTTGGTTTTTTTGGAGATAAGGTGGCTAAAAGTGTCTCTGACGCTGCTTTGTTTTTTACCTATTTGAAAGACTTTGCTTAGATTATGGACTTCTATTGCGAGCGACATATTGGGTTTGGTGGCTATTTTTTTGTGTTTGGTGCTGCAAAAGTAATACAAATGAATAGATATGGTTTAAAAAATGGTTTTGCGGTATGTTTTTGGTGTTGCTTCAATTTTACCTGCACCGATTGTTCGTCCATACTAAATTCGTTCATCACATTAGCCATTCTATTGACATACGAAGTGGCAGAAATATTGACGTGAATAAAAAAAGTATCGTTATTGAATAAATTGTCCATTTTGTCCCACGTTTTGCCATCAAAGGATTTGTAGCGACTGCTTGGGTCGCTGTTTTCGTGGATTAATGGTTTGAGTGCAGCCAATTTTACGATTATGTCATTTTTTCTAAATATTTCGTTTTGGTTATTTAAGATAAACTCAAAGTCAAAATTGCGGTTAGCGAAAAAACATTGCTTTCTACAAACCCAAACTGTTTTATTGATTACTGAAAGTCTGTAGTTGAGCGACGCAGTATGTAGTTTTTTCTTTTTTTCGGCAAACGATTTATTACCCATTTCGCTATTAAACTCCGTAAGTATCAGGTTGCCAATATTATCCAAATGACGTGTATGCACAGAATCGTAGTCTTTGCCCAATTTATTTTCCCAATCGTTGTTGAGTGTTTGGGGCATAATGTGTTCGATGGTAATTTTGGGATTGCGAAAATCGATGGCAACTTTGGTATTTTGTTCTTCTATTTTACCCAAAATAAATTTTGCATATTTTCTTAGTTCTTTATAAAAAATCGACGGTCTCTACTCTGTTTTGCATTTCGGTGTCATTGGGAAACCTTGCTTTATAAAACATATTTGCCAGCAGGTCGTCCATCGTCGTGGTATGGTTTGCCAAGTGTTCAATTTTGTTGATGAGCGGCAGAATGTTTTTGTTTTCACCTTGCGAAAGTCTCAAAACACGGCGGCGAATGAGGTAGTTGCGAATGGATTTTAGGGCGGCAATGAGCGTATCGTTGCTCAATAAAGCGCCGTTTTGGGGTTTATTATTCTCAAGCATACGCCCATTGAAAAGGCGGAATAAAAAACGAGGCCGCATTTTTTGCCAACACATCGTGGATAGAATCACTTTCGGTTTTCATGTTTAAAATTAAGGTTTTGTTTTGTGTATTTAAAATGGGTTTTTATTCAATTTCCAAACCAACTGCAACATCACCGTCGAGTCTTTGCCGCCGCTAAAACCAATAATTCAAGGTCTATTCGCTTGGTCTGCACACAAATATTGGTCTAATGATTTTTGGGCTACCTTGCCAGCGGTTTAGTCTTTGAGGAGTTGGTCTATCTTGTCGATATAATCCAACGAATCGTCTATAAAAAATTGCAATTGAGGCACAACACGCACTTGGTTCTTGATTTTTGTGCCAAGTTTAAACCTGATGTTTTTGTTGTGTTCGTTGATGGTTTGTAGCAAAATCTCGGCATCGTCATTAAAAATACTCAGATAGACCCGAGCAATGCCCAAATCGGGTGTAACTCTCACTTTGGTGATGGTAACAAGTGCTTTGCTGCCCAAGATGCTGGACAATTCTCTTTGAAAAATATCGGCTAAATCGGTTTGTAAGAGTTTGCCAACTTTCAGTTGTCGTTTGGATTCTTCGTTCATGATGGCAAAATTACGTTTTTGTTGTTGATTTATAGATTATACTTAAAAATAAATTGGATTAACAATAAAAAATTGACTTTTGTTTGCAAATCAACACCACAACAAACCATTAATACAACATATCGAAATAATAATGTTATGTTTGCAAGCAGAAAATACCCATTCATAAACACCAGAAAATAGGTCTATGTCCAAAATTAAAAAAATATTAATTGCCCTCACAAAACTCATCACCCAGCCCAAAACAAGCCTCCTGACGCTGCTTGCTCACACCCAAGACGGCGACTACAAACGATACATAAACCAAAAATACAACATAGACCGACTCCCTACCGTGTCAATTTTAGACCTTTTTGATGCCCAAGAACTCACCCAAACCATCTCAAACTACACCTACCTCGAAGGCGCTTCGCTGCCCACAGACCTGCTCCTACTCAAACTATTAGCACAACAAACGCCCAACAAACAATGTAACTTTTTGGAAATCGGCTCCTGGCGAGGCGAAAGCATTGCCAACGTAGCCCAACTGGCACGCCAATGTACTGCCCTGACACTATCCAAAACCCAAATGCTCGACATGGGTTTTGGCAGCGATTTTGCTCAGGCACACGGCGTGTTTTCGAGCCACCAAACCAACATCAAAACCATCTATGCCAATTCACTTCACTTCGACTTCAAAACCCTAAACGATACCTTCGACCTCATATTTATAGACGGAGACCACCACCACCACGCCGTAAAATCAGACACCAAAAACGTGTTTCCACTCCTCAAAAACGAAGCCAGCACGCTGGTCTGGCACGACTACACCCACGGCACCGAACAGCCCCGATATGCCGTCTTGGCTGCCATTCTCGATGGCTTACCAATATCAGCACACATCAATCTCTACCACATAGCCAACACGATGTGCTGCATCTACACCACCAAGAACCTAAAAAAATCTTATCCCAATTTTCCCTCAAACGTAGAAACAGTATTTGAAATAACACTTAAAGCAAAGCGTTTTTCAAAGCTATAAAACAAAACAATCCATCACAAAACTAAAATTATTATCAAAAAACTAAAAGGCTTCATTAAAAGTCAGATAAAATCCCGACGACCCAAAACTGCCTCTGCCGTAATCTATTCTAATGTTTAGTTTTTCTTTCTTGCTCAACACCACACGCAAACCAGCCCCGTAGGTGTGCCGCAAATCGCTACTCAAACGGGTCGGCTTGATGCCGTCCGACACCAAGCCCGATGCACCCGAAACCACCATGCCCAAACGCCAAAAAAGTGGAAAACGATATTCGGTCTGAACAATCAAGGCGTGCTTGTCCCTAAAACGCCCTTCATAAAAACCCCGCATGCGTTTGGTGCCGCCCAAGATAGCCATCTGATTGAATGGCACATCGCCACCGCTGTTGGTCTCCACATACACATTGTTTGCCCACACATGCCCCAGTGTGTTGGCGAGATAAAAACTGGCATCAAACCTAAATTTGATGTAATTGTGGCTCGAACCCCACGTTTTTTGGTTGAAGAGCAAGCCCGTTTCAATAAAAAAACCTTTTGAGGGCGAAAAAACACGGTCTCTGCTGTCGTAAATACTCACCACACCCAAGCTCGATAATCTGCTACCAAGACTGCCCACGACCGTATTTTGAGCCAATATGCCGCCGTCGGTGGGCGTTACGGTATAGTCGTCGAACCAATAGCTGCCACCGAGATACCAGTTTTTTTGCACCAACCGCAGGGCATTGATGCGTATGCGTGGATATTTTATGCCATAATATTCTTTGATTTCGTTGGGGTTTTGGTTGCCAATGCCAAAATAATAATAGTTAAAAATGTAG
>JAYWHZ010000033.1:0-5218 GCA_043777395.1 Bacteroidota bacterium | reverse complement strand
CGAGCAAGGTTTTTTGTTTAATAATATCAAGGTCATAACCCAAAATATGCCCTGCAACCGCATTGACCTCCACAATTTGAAAATCACTTGCCCTGACGACCATCAAAATCGTACCCGAACGCCTAAATATCGCTTCGTATTGTTCATAAGATTTTTTGTTTCTCACGTGGGCATTGTTTTGCTCAAAAAGGGCAATAAAAATCTCCAATTTGGTGTTAAAAACAATGCTATCTATGGGTTTTATCAACACATCGACGGCACCTGCCGCTGTGCCTTGTATGAGGTGTTTGGTGAGTTTTTCGGGTTCTGTTAATAGTATTACTAAGATATTTTTGGTGGCGGCACTTATTTTTAATAATTTTGTGAGCTCCAAGCCATCGGTGTGGGGCAAATCAACATCAATCAACGCCACCGCAATGTCGTGCCGCCAAGCGAGCTGCAACGCTTCTTCGGCATAGGTCGTAGCAAAAACCACAACATCGGTGCGTCTGATGAGTTGCTGTGCTGCCGCCAGTTGTTTGTTAGATTGGCAGACAAGGAGTATATTTATGGATTGCATAGTGTCTCGTCGTAAAAAAATCAAATGGTCAAAACAACATATATCGTCGAGGGTCAATCAATAACCCAAAACTTTTTTGCCACAACGCCCTTGATGACCAATGTGGTTTGTGGGCGTTTGGTGTTCTTTTCAATTGATACTACAAAAGTAGGGCAAATAATGGTGTGGCTAACTGTTTTTTATTCAAAATTATTACAAAGTTACATTTTAAAACAATAGTTTACAGATGATACACATTGCTTCGCCAAAATATTGGCAAGACTACGAATTGATTGACTGCGGCAACTTTGAAAAACTGGAGCGTTTTGGTCAATTAACCACCATAAGACCCGAACCGCAAGCCGTTTGGAACAAACGCATGACCGACAGCCAATGGCAAAAATTGGCAAACGTCCATTTTATGGCATCGGGCAATGCGACGGGTATTTGGAAAAAACTCAACACATCGCCCGACAATTGGCAAATAGCTTACAAGAGTCCAAGCCTAAATCTCAACTTCAAACTGGCTTTGACGAGTTTCAAACACGTGGGCGTTTTTCCTGAGCAAGCCGACAACTGGGAATTTATCTACAACAGCGTCAAGCAAATGCCCCTCGCCACGCCGCCTCGTGTCCTCAATCTTTTTGCCTACACGGGCGGTGCCTCGCTGGCTGCCAAGCAGGCGGGTGCCGATGTGGTTCATCTCGACTCCATCAAGCAGGTGGTCAATTGGGCAAGCGAAAACATGAAACGCTCTCACCTCGACGGCATCAGATGGGTGGTCGAAGATGCCAAACGCTTTGTGCAAAGGGAGGCAAAACGGGGCAACATCTATCAAGGCATTATTTTGGACCCGCCCGCCTATGGCATCGGTACGAACGGCGAACGCTGGAAACTCGAAAACGACATTGCCGAAATGCTCGCCGACGTAGCCAAAATATTAGACCCCAAACACCATTTTTTGGTCTTGAATACCTATTCGCTGGGTTTTAGTGCTTTGATTATCCAAAATCTGTTAGAAGATATATTTGCAGACAAGCAGTTTGACATCGGCGAACTCTGCCTGAGCAGCCAAACCAAACAGATATTGCCCTTGGGTGTCTTTGCTCGAAGGCTTTTTATTAAAAAATGAACATCAATTAAAAAATAAATCCAAAAAAATGGTTCAAAACATACTTATTCTCGGCTCGACGGGTGCAATAGGCAAACAACTTTTGTTTCAGGCAATAAAAAATGATAAAATAAAACACATCATCGCTTTCAATCGCCAAAAAACAAACATCGAACACCACAAACTCCAAAACGTAACCGTAGATTACCGAAAACTGATGGATAAAAGCCATCTTTTTGCTGAGATAGACACCGTTTTTTGTTGTCTGGGAACAACCATGAGGCAAGCAGGCTCCAAAAAAGCCTTCCGAGCCGTCGATTACGACCTCGTCGTCGATGCTGCCATTGTGGCAAAGCAAGCGGGCGTGAGGCATTTTGCCGTCGTCTCGGCTGCGGGTGCCAACGCTCAATCGGCTGTTTTTTATAACCAAACCAAAGGCGAACTCGAGGATAAACTCAAAACCATGGGCTTTGAATACCTTTCTATTTTTAGACCTTCGTTGCTTTTGGGGCAACGCAGCGAGGTGAGGCTTGGCGAAATGGTAGCCCAGCAGATTGTGCCGCTGTTTTCTTGGTTGATGTTTGGTTCATTAAAAAAATACCGACCCATTCACATCACCAATGTGGCGAAAGCCATGCTGGTCAATGCACTCAAAAACGAAAAAGGCATCGATACTTTCGAGTCCGACCAGATACAAGCGTTGAGTTTATTGATGCCTTTATGATTGATAATGTTGCTTTACTTTTTGTTCGATTTCGTGTGTGGCAAACGGCTGTCCTTGAATTTTGTTTAGCCCAATGGCATCGACCAGATATTTGTCTCTCAAAATTTTTATCAATTGACCGTTGTTGAGTTCGGCAACGACAACGGTTTCAAAACGCTTTAATATTTCACCCAAATTGCTTGGCAATGGATTTAAATACCGTATCTGAATGTGCGACACTTCCATGCCTTCCTCAATCATTTTTTGGGTTGCCACTTTGAGGCTTCCCAGCGTAGAACCCCAACCGACGAGCAATAATTTGCCTTCATTTTTGCCCGTTTCTATCTTTTGGTTTGGAATATAATTGGCAATGTTGTCTATCTTTTCTTGTCTTACTTTGACCATAAACTCGTGGTTTTGAGCGTCGTAGCTGATGTTTCCCGTCTCATTTTGTTTTTCTAAACCCCCAATGCGGTGTTCCAAACCTTTGATGCCGGGTATTGCCCATTGCCTTGCCAGTTTTTGGTTGCGTCGGTAGGGCAAAAAAGATTCGTTTTCGTTTAACGTTGCAAAATTGGCTTCTATCTTGGGTAAATTTTCGGTTTGCGGAAACCGCCAAGGCTCGGAGGCATTTGCCAAGTTGCCATCGCTCAACAGAAAAATGGGTGTCATAAAATCTATTGCCAAACGGCAGGCTTCAAAAGCCATATCAAAACACTCTGATGGCGATGCGGGTGCCACGACGGGCATTGGCGTTTCGCCATTCCGACCATAGACGGCTTGCAGGAGGTCTGATTGTTCGGTTTTGGTGGGCAAGCCTGTGGAGGGTCCGCCCCGCTGAATGTTACAGACGACCAGCGGCAGTTCGAGCATGACCGCCAAGCCCAAGGCTTCGGTTTTGAGGGCAATGCCCGGACCCGACGACACCGTTACGCCCAAGTTGCCGCCATAGCTTGCCCCGATTGCGGAGGTGATGGCGGCGATTTCGTCTTCGGCTTGAAACGTTTTTATGCCAAAATTTTTGTGTCTCGATAGTTCGTGCAGCACGTCGCTGGCGGGCGTTATGGGGTAAGCACCCAAAAACAAGGGCAGACCCGACTGTTGGGCGGCTGCTATCAAGCCATAGGAGAGGGCTGTGTTTCCGGTGATGTTGCGGTAGGTTCCTGCGGGTATTTTGGCGGGTTGTATGTGGTATTGTGTGGTAAAGACTTCGGTGGTTTCGCCGTAGTTCCAGCCTGCTTTGAGGAGTGTGATGTTGGCGTTGAGGATGTCGGGTGTTTTAGAAAATTTGTCTTCGAGGTATTTGATGGTTGCTTCGGTGGGTCGGTTGTAGAGCCAGCAGAGCAGCCCCAAGACGAACATATTTTTGCTGCGTTCAATTTCTTTGCTTCCCAAGCCCGAATCTTTGAGTATGTCTTTGGTGATGTGCGAAATGTGTAGTTTGATGACTTGATAGTCTTGCAGGCTGTCGTCTTCCAATGGGTTTTGAGTAACTTTGGCCAGGCGCATGTTTTTGATGTCGAAGCCTTCTTCGTTGGCAATGATTACGCCGCCTTTTTTGAGGTCTTTAAGGTTTGCTTTGAGAGCGGCGAGGTTCATGGCAACCAACACATCGCAAAAATCGCCTGCGGTGTGTATTTCTTTGCTTCCAAAGTGGATTTGAAAACCCGATACACCGGCTACGGTGCCTTGTGGTGCACGGATTTCGGCGGGAAAATCGGGAAATGTGCTTAAATCATTGCCAAAAAGAGCCGTGGCGTTGGTAAATTGGGTGCCTGTGAGTTGCATGCCGTCGCCGCTATCGCCTGCAAAACGTATGGTTACTTCGTCTAATTGTTGTATCTTATGGAGCATTGTGTGATTTATGGTTGAGTTTTTTTCAATTAAATTGGTTGCAAAATTAATTCTTTTTAGAGGATAAACGGCTTAAATAATTGATTTTTGGTTGATTTGATATGTGGGCACAAAGCATTAAAACCCACTTTATTTTTAATAATTGGCACATGAGTGGGCAGATTTCAGACGGACGTGTGGAGCAATTAGACCTTCAAAAAAACACAAAAATTTTGCAAGTCATCAAAGGTATAGCAATGGACTTTTGACGGTTACAAATTTTTGGTGTTGATTTCAATTAATGGGGCAACGTCTTGCTGGTTTTGTATTGACGTTGCCTTGTTGGCGTTTAACTTTTGGTTAGAATAAGTCTTTTACTTTATCAAAAAATCCTTTGTTTTTCTGGTCTTTGTTGGGTTCAAAGCTTGGCATAGCACGCATTTTGTCTAAGAGTTCGTCTTCTTCTTTTGAGAGTTTTTGGGGTACGAATATCTGGACTTGAATCAGCAGGTCTCCTCTGCCGTAATGGTGTACGCTTGGTAGTCCTTTGCCTTTGAGGCGAAGGATTTTGCCGGCGGGCGTTCCGGGTTCTATTTTTATTTTTGCTTTGCTTTCGAGTGTTGGTATTTCGAGGCTTGCGCCGGTTATGGCGTCCATGTAGCTCATCACGAGTGTATAGACCAGGTGTTCGCCTTCTCTTCGGAGTTCGGGGTGTGTTTCTTCTTCTATCACCACGATGAGGTCTCCGTTTATGCCGCCTCTGGTGGCGGCGTTGCCTTTGCCCGATACGTTGAGTTGCATGCCTGATTCTACGCCTGCTGGCACTTGTATGCTCACGGTTTCTTCGGCATATTCACGTCCGTCGCCGCTACATTTTTGGCATTTTGAGGTGATGGTTTTTCCTTCGCCCTCGCAAGCCGAGCAGGTGGTGAGGGTTTGCATTTGTCCGAGTATGGTTTGTTGTACACGTCTTATGGTGCCTTGTCCGTTGCAGGTGGTGCAGTTTTGAAATGCGCCGCCGTCTTTGGCTCCG
>JAYWHZ010000032.1:0-5240 GCA_043777395.1 Bacteroidota bacterium | reverse complement strand
TGGATTTGCCGCCCGAACGCTTTGTTCCTGCCACCGACATAGCCAAAGCCGTCGTGTCGTGCATCGAAATGAACCCTTCGACGGTTGTTGAGCAGGTGATTATCAGACCACAACTGGGCGATATTTAAGCTAAAAATTGATTTACAATCGTTTCTAAAATGCGTTTGGTGGCTTTGCCGTCCCACATTGGTGGTATCTTGCCTTGTTTGAAAGTGCCTTGTTTGATGTTGTTGAGTTCGTGTGCTATCAGGTCAAAATCGAAGGGAATGAGTTGGTTGGTACCAATTTCGACTGTCGAAGGGCGTTCGGTATTTGGTCTAAACGTAAAGCACGGCACTTGTCGAAAGGTCGATTCCTCTTGAATGCCGCCGCTGTCCGTAAAAATAAATTGACAACGGGCAATGAGTTTTTGGAAGCCAAAATAATCCAAAGGGTCTGTTAATGTAAGGTTGGCATTGTTTAAGAAATGGTGTTTGAGACCAAATTTTTCGGCATTTTTTAAGGTTCGAGGGTGAATGGGAAATACGATTTTGTAGCCAAACGTGTGGCTGCTCGCCAAATCAATAAGCCTTAAAACCTGCCTCAAACCGTCTTCGGTATCGACATTAGACGGTCGGTGAATGGTCATCAAACCAAAATTTTGGGTCTCCAAATGCAGTTCTTTCAAAATATCCGAAGATTGAATATCACCCTCAAAAGCCACCATGGTATCAATCATGGTGTTGCCGACAAAGAATAGGTTTTCGGGTTTTTTATCTTCTTTAATCAAATTGTCGAAGCCACTTTGCTCGGTAATAAAAAAATAATCTACAATCTCGTCGGTCAAAATACGGTTTATCTCTTCGGGCATCGAACGGTCTAAACTCCGCAAGCCACTCTCGATATGTGCCGTTTTGATGCCCAATTTATAAGCCGTAAAAGCCGCTGCAAACGTTGAATTGACATCGCCGACGACGAGCATCAAATCGGGTAAAAATACATTTTTTAATAGTTTTTCCAACTCAATCATGATGGTTGCCATCTGCGAATTGGGCGATAAATCGGTGGCAATATCCAGAAAAAAATCGGGTATGAGGTTAAATTGCTCAAAAAAAACATCAGCCATTTTGGCATCGTAGTGCTGACCCGTATGCACAATTTTGAGGTCTAAAACCAAACCATAATCCGACTCTACCAAGCGTTTGAACTGCGTAACTTTAATAAAATTGGGGCGAGTGCCGACCACAATCAAAATTTTCTTTTTATTCATATCAGACTATTCTTGAATGCAAAATTATATTTTTTTAATTAAACTTGTTCATAAAATCTAAAAACCCATTAAAACCCAAACCACCCAAACCACCCCAAAGCCAGTATTTTAAGCCCTAAACCACACATCAATGGCAAGAAAATCAAAATCGTTATAAAAATATCGTAACTTTGTGCTACAAAACACCATCATCTCATGTCTGACCACACCACCACAAACCTACCTCTATTTTGCGATAGCCTCACGCACTACAAACGCTTTGAAACCCGTGTGGTCTCTGTCGGAAACCTCAATATAGGCGGCTCAAATCCCATTCGCATCCAGTCGATGACCACCACCGACACCATGAACACCGTCGCCACCGTCGAGCAAAGCATTAGACTAATAACGGCTGGCTGCGAACTCGTACGCATCACGGCACCAAGCATCAAAGAAGCCCATAACCTGCAAAACATTAAAAATGAACTCAAAAAACGAGGCTACGATGTGCCGCTCGTTGCCGATATTCACTTTACGCCCAATGCCGCCGAAGTTGCCGCAAGACTGGTCGAAAAAGTACGCATCAATCCGGGAAACTTTGCCGACAGAAAAAAATTTGATACCTTAGAATACACCGATTTTGAATACGAAGCCGAAATTGAACGCATCAGACAAAAATTTTTACCCCTCGTAGGCATCTGCAAACAATACGGCACCGCCATGCGGATTGGTACCAATCATGGCTCGCTGAGCGACAGGATTTTGAGCCGCTATGGCGACACACCGCTGGGCATGGTCGAAAGTGCAATGGAGTTTTTACGCATTGCCGAAGGCGAAAATTACCACAATATTGTACTCTCCATGAAAGCCTCAAACCCAAAAGTGATGGTAGAAGCCTACCGATTGCTCGTAGCCACCATGAAAAAAAATGGTATGAACTATCCGCTCCATCTGGGCGTAACGGAGGCTGGCGATGGCGAAGACGGACGCATAAAATCTGCCGTTGGCATCGGCACACTGCTCGAAGATGGTCTGGGCGATACCATCAGAGTGTCGCTGACCGAAGACCCCGAAATGGAAATTCCCGTAGCTCGAAAATTGGTAGATAGATACACCAATAAAACACAAAATAATGAGATTGATGTATTAAAAAAAGACAGCACCATTTTAAAAAATTTTTATGAATACAAAAAACGAAAAACTATGCACGTCCACGACTTTGGGGCTGATGAAGTACCTCGTGTGTTTGCCGATTTTTCAAATAAAACCCAAATCAACATCAAAGATTTGAGAGCCATCGGCTACACCTACATCGAGGCGACTGACAAATGGGCTATTGGCGACCAAGCTGCCGACTATCTGGTATTGGGTAATAATGTCTTGGATTTTAAATTGCCCCTCCAACTGAAAGCATTTGTCGAAGACCAAAATTTTTTGACTATAAATGAAGAAAATATATCTAATGAAGCAGTTTTTAAGCAAATAAATTCCAATCTGGTGTTAATCATGCAAGCCAAAACACAACATCCGATGACAGAACTCAGGGCATTGTTTTTAAGATTGGAGCAAGAAAACATCAAAAATCCCGTTGTTATAAAAATTAATTACACCCAAAACACAGACCAAGAAACCCTTCAACTCCACGCCGCTACCGATGTTGGTGGCTTGCTGCTCGATGGTTTTGGCGACGGCATCTGGCTTGCGGCACCCGCTATGCCCGCCGATTTTATGAATGCCTTGAGTTTTGGTGTTTTACAAGCCACGAGGACACGGATTTCAAAAACCGAATATATTGCCTGCCCAAGTTGCGGACGAACGCTGTTTGATTTGCAAGAGACGACCCAAAAAATTCGCTCCGTAACTTCGCATCTCAAAGGCTTGAAAATTGGTATCATGGGCTGCATCGTCAATGGACCTGGCGAGATGGCTGATGCCGATTTTGGCTATGTGGGCAGCGGTATTGATAAAATTACGTTGTATAAAGGGCAAGAGATGATCAAAAAAAATGTGCCTGCCGACCGAGCCGTCGATGAGCTCGTCGGGTTAATCAAGGCGTATGGCATGTGGATAGAACCCAAAAATCTGGACATAAGTGCCTAAAATAAACACATTCTAATCCTTGTAAACCAAAAAAAGTGTTTGTATGAATTTGGGTTTCGATGCCAAGAGGTATTTTCACAACCATACCGGTCTGGGCAATTACAGCCGTTTTGTTGTCGATAGTCTGATAGCGATGTATCCCGATTGCGGTTATTTTTTATACGACTCGAAGGCTAAAAGCGATAACCATGCAGACGCTCGGGCTTTTTTTAGAACTCCCAAACGGTTTTTGCACCAAAAAATGCCTGCTTTGTGGAGAACTGTGCGGTTGGCTAATGACCTTGTGGCTGACAAAATTGATGTCTTTCATGGTCTAAGCAACGAGATTCCTTTGGGGCTTGGTGCGGCAAAAATTAAAACCGTTGTTACGATTCACGACCTTATCTTTATGCGTTTTCCAGACACTTACACTCGAATTGATAGAGCCATTTATCGCCAAAAAGTGAAATATGCTTGCCGAGTTGCCGATAAAGTTGTGGCAGTATCGCATCAAACCAAAGCCGATATTGTTCATTATTTTAATGTTGAACCCAAAAAAATAGAGGTAGTCTATCAAGGTTGCCACAAACAATTTAACCAAAAAATAAGCGATACCAAAATTTTGACCTCTGTTAAGGCGAGATATAATCTAAAAAAACGGTATTTTTTATGTGTTTCTACGATTTCGGAACGCAAAAACCAACTCAATTTGGTCAAAGCTTTTCACAGTCTCAACTTAGGCGATGCCTTCGATTTGGTGTTGGTTGGCGGCAAAACCACATATCAATTGGAGATAGAGCAATATATTTTTAAGCATAAAATCCAAAATATCAAGATTTTTAATGTTTTGCCTTTTGAGGATTTTCCCGCTTTGTATCAGGGTAGCGAATGTGTGGTTTATCCGAGTATTTTTGAGGGTTTTGGCATTCCCGTTTTGGAGGCGATGCACTCTGGCGTGCCTGTGTTGGCAGCCGATTCGTCGTGTTTGCAAGAGGTGTTGGGTAGGAGCGGAGCAAGCACTTATTTTAATCCTTTTTCGGTTGAGGAGATAGCCGAAGCGATGCGTATTTTTAATACATCGGAAGACAAAAGCCTTTATACCAAGCACTATGCAGACCAATTGAGAAGTTTTGATGCCAAAACGAACACACAAAAACTTATGAATCTATACCAAAATTTATAAAATCGTGGACTAAAAAAAACGGTTGCAGACTAACTAAAAAAGAAGTAAGCATTTCAATCACTGAAACACTTACTCAATAACTTCCTAAAACTTATTACTATGAAAACAACAACAGGTCAAAGTTACAACATTAATTGATATAACCAAACTTTTTTTAATTAATATTTTATTTTTCCTTTTATTAAACCAAAAAACCTCGTGTCGGCATGGAGATTTGTTGTATATTTGAACACTTTTAGCAATAGAAGCACAAACCACACAAAAACCTTACTGAACTATTTTCTAAATCAAAAAAAATAATTAATTTTATGCAAAAACCCCGTTTATCGTTTTGGAAAATCTGGAACATGAGTTTCGGATTCTTGGGTATCCAATTTGGCTTCGCCCTTCAAAACGGCAATGCTTCCCGAATTTTACAGACATTTGGTGCCGACGTCGAGCACCTCTCGTGGTTTTGGCTTGCTGCACCGCTCACGGGCATGATTGTTCAACCCATCATCGGTCATTTTAGCGACAACACGTGGACAAAACTTGGTCGCCGCCGCCCCTATTTCTTGGTTGGTGCTATTTTGGCATCGGTGGCACTTGTTTTTATGCCCAATTCTTCTCATTTAGCCGCTATCTTGCCGCCATTGTTTATCGGAGCAGGCATATTGATGCTCATGGACACCTCTTTCAACATCGCTATGGAGCCGTTTAGGGCTTTGGTTGCCGACAACCTGCCCACCGACCAACGCACGCTTGGGTTTT
>JAYWHZ010000031.1:0-5277 GCA_043777395.1 Bacteroidota bacterium | reverse complement strand
CTTTGTTTGAGATTCCTATTCTTGGCAGATGGTTTGAGGAGATTGGCGGCATTGCCATTGACCGAACAAAAAATCAGAATATGGTCGATTTTGCAGTGGGTTTATACCAAAAACACCCCAACTTTATCTTGTCGCTATCGCCCGAAGGCACCAGAAGACCGACCGAAAAATGGAAAACAGGTTTTTATCACATTGCCCGAAAAGCGAATGTACCGGTGGTGATGACTGCGTTGGATTATGCCAAACGGGAAATACATTTTAGTGAGCCATTTTTTTTATCCGACGATATGGCACATGATTTTGAACACATCAATGATTTTTTTGGGTCGGTAACGCCTCGTTTTCCCAAACAATTTTTGCCCCATGTGGTCAAAAAAGATATACTATGAATTGAAACAAAAAACCTTACAAGATTTTGAAATCTCGCAAGGTTTTTTATTAATTGACTGAACCAGAATGGCTTATGCTCCTACGGCTGCGGGAACGATATTGACGTATGATTTGCCGTCAAACTTTCTTTTAAATTCTACCGTACCGTTTATCAATGCAAACAGTGTGTGGTCTTTTCCAATGCCGACATTTAAGCCCGGATTGTGTTTTGTGCCACGTTGGCGAATCAAGATATTGCCTGCAATGGCTGCTTGACCGCCGTATATTTTTACGCCCAATCGTTTGCCTGCCGATTCACGACCGTTGAGCGATTTGCCTTCACCTTTTTTGTGTGCCATGTGTAATTGTGTGTTTTTTTGAGATAAATGATGAAATAAATAATAAAAACGGAGATGGCTTAGCCTATGCTTTCGATTTCTATCTTGGTGAGATACTGGCGATGGCCATTTAACTTGCGGTAGCCTTTGCGGCGTTTTTTATGAAAAACGAGAATTTTATCGCCTTTCAAATGATTAACAACTTTGGCTACGACGGTAACCCCAGCAACAAAAGGCGACCCAACCGTGATGACTTCGCCACCCAACAACATGACCTTATCGAAAGTGATTTGACTTCCTTCTTCGGCTTGTAGGCGGTGTACATAAACAGTTTGATTCTTTTCGACCTTAAATTGTTGCCCTGCGATTTCTACAATTGCAAACATTTTTTTGATATTTTTAATTTTTAAATTTAAGACTGCAAAGATACTATTTTTTATATCAATAGTTTACTTTTTATTTTAAATAATTATTCTTTCACAAACTTTCCCACAATCATTGGCATAAATACCAACGCTAATAATGATTTTTTTATGGCGTTTTTCGGTTTAAAGTACCCTGACCTTGATACTGCCTCCAGAAGTAATCGCAAGCATCAAACTGCTCTGGCACAATATTTTTGACCTGATAGTAAGACGTTAAGCCAACTTCAAATTTTGCACCCACTTGCTGCGGTATAATATTTGGCTGCAATAACTTAATTTCTTCAATAACCGCTTTTACTTTTTTATACTCTTGGTCTGCCTCTGCTATGTCTGAATACCCGAGTAAATTAACCAAACCAAGATATTCTTTTTCTGAAATGCTACTGCCTTTATCAACAAGCAGCACAATTTCATCTCTTCGTTTTATCCGTTACAATGAATCCAAACTCGTTGGCAGAGTTCGTTGTTTTTGGCTTCGCTCCGCTACAATGTTCACAATACGTTGCAGATTTGCATCTACACTTGACGCATTTAGGGCGTTAGAGGTCTCGCTTACACTTTCTTTCTTTCTTTCTTGAAGGCACTCAAACTCAGAAGCCCTGCGGTTGCTATTGCAGCAACAAAAATAATAAATTTTTTACTTTTTTTTACTTTTTTTAATTGATTTTGTGGAGAAGTAGCATTATGTATGTTTTATTCTTTTTATATCTTATTTTTTTGTCCTCATTATTTTTGTGAGACAGGTGCACATAAAAATTTATGAAACTGCCTCTTTCTTTATTTTTTTTGAAATATTTTCATTCTTTCGCAATTTTTTTGATCAAAATAGGTTTTTGAAAAATATTTATGTCGCCATTTTATGAACTTGAAAGAAGATTGGTTAATTGCAGACGATGGAGCAGCCCAACACATTTGGCAAGGACACATAAAACAGCAATGGCTAAAAAAATTTGAGTTACAATCTTTGGTTTTGGGCAATATTCAATCGTTATTTTGCTGCAAACCAAGACGATAGGCAATAAATAAAACAAACTTCTACTACAATCCAAAACACCAAAAGCTGCTGCAATGCTCAAAAAACTACTCAAAAAAACACCCACAAACAGCCAATAATTTTTATTTATTAAGGCAAAATACAAACCAAGCGGCACAAAAAAACAGAGTCCTTGCAAAGTCGCATACATCTCAATGAGGCGTTTTAGGTTCATCAAGATAGTATCTTTTTGCATCAAATCCGTTTTTGGTATCTCGGCTATGTGGTATATTTTCTGAATGCCAAACCGCAAACCAACACTCAAAATCACGGCACCGAGCGCCACAATACTTATTTTATTTCTAAAAATATTGCTCAGCGATAGCATCTTGTGTTGGCTAAAAACGTGGTAAATCGGCACAGCCATTGCAGCAGCATAAGCCCTTTCGTCGGTACAAAAAGCAACCATCAAGCAGATTGCAACCACAACCAGATTTTTATTAACCAACGCCAAAACCAATGCAAAAATAGCAATAGCGTCGCCAAAAGGGGCAAAATCATTAAAAAAAATACGTGGCAGATAGGTTATACTCAATGCAACGAGAAACAAAAACGACCAATATTTTTGATGCTTTTGGGCAAAAAATTGCTCAAAAAACAGAGCAATCAAAACATAAAAACCAACGCCCAAAGCCATAAAAAGAATTTGCAAAGCAGCATATTTATCAATCCCAGAACTATCCGGAAAAAGTTTCAAAAATACAGGCATCGAAATGCGGAAGACCAATTTTGCCTCGTGTTTTTTTTCGTTTTTTACAAATCGTGTGCTGTCAAACAACTTTTCGGATTGGCTATCTACATAGTTAAATATATTTTGATAATGTGGATTCTCAACTTGTTTGTACCAAAACCAGTTTCTGTCGTCGCTCCTGACAGACCAAATGTTCATGGCTATAAGAATTGCCATAAGACAAGCATTTTGCTTCATTTTTTGTTAATAAATTATAATTTTGCGTTAAACTTTGTTAAACTTTGTTAAATTTTTATCAATAAAAACCCATAAAATCTTTTCAAAATCTTATGGGTTTGGGGTTTATTGAACAAAAATGGGTTAATTTTTGATTTTACCTTTGGTTTTGGCTGCTGCTATGCTGTCGAGTTGCTTTTGATTGGGACTGTTGTTGCGAATGACCTTGACGGGTTCTTTGCCATTTTTGGCGGTGATGGTTTCGGTTGTTACCGTTTTTGTCGTCGTTGTTATGCCTTTGTCGGTCGTTATCGCAGTGGTTTTGGTGCTGGTCTTGGTGGCATTGGTGGTGTCCATAGGCACTTTTTCATTGGGTTCAATTTTAATAATTTTGGTTTCTTCCACGATGATTTGCTTGGTTTCTACACTTTTTTCGATACTTTTTTTGGTTTTATCGCAGCCATCTACCGACGTTAAGCCGACCCACAGACCAACGAGCATAAATTTATGGATTAATGATAATTTTTTCATTTTTAATGGTTTTATTGTTAGAGGTTAATTGAACAAAATAGGTGCCAGCGGGCAAAGCATTTCCATTAAAAGTAAAATTATTTTTACCAGCAGATGCCAGTCCTTTGTGGAGTTCTTTAATGGTCTTACCTTGGGCGTTTAAGATATTGACTGAAATCTGGCTCACTGCTTTGAGTTCAAAATCGATGTTTATCACATCAACGCTTGGGTTTGGATAAACGGCAACTTGCCCATTGACCAAATTTTCCGCTTCTTCTCGCACGCCAATCGTGTTGGCACCCAGCTCGGCTATCCACGTTTGCCAAGCACTGCCCGAGCTGACTTTTCCCGTCATGCCAAACATCCAAATTTTGGGGTCGCTCAGCGGGGAATTGAATCTTCGGCAGATGCCCGTGTAGTCGCCCCATCGGTCGGGGTCGGTGCCGCTAACGTTGAGCGGTCCAGCACCCGCTTTGACGACTTTGAGTGCCGAAAATGCCCCAGCATCGTCGCAGGTGATGGCTGCCAATTGCGGAAAAACCGTGCTTCCTGAGCGTTTGAATGCGATGAGTGCCGATTTGTCGGTGAGCGATGTGCCAAACGAAGCCACATAGGGGTAGGCATAATCAAACGAACCCAATTGTCCCGTTCGCAGGTTGGTGTTGGTTTTGGTGGTGATGTTGATTCGGTTGTAAGAGATGCCATTCCAGCCTTGCCCGAGGTCTGCGGTGTGTACGAAATGCAAAATTCCATTGAGATAGAAGCCGTTCATGGTGCGTCCGTCAATGGATAGCTCTCGGCTCGAACCCAATTGGAGACCATTGCCGCCGGGCGAATAGGCAGGCGTTGGTATGGTGTATTGGAGCAGTTGTTCGTTGGTGGCTGTTATGTCGTCGGTCAGGTCGTAGAGGTTGTAGGAGGTTTGGTTTGAGCCAAATTTGCTTTGAATGAGGTAGATGCCCGGACCGTAGTTGCCTTGTTGCCCAAAAGGCACTGGCACGAGTGTGAATGGACTGCCCGCTATGCCGCTCCAAAACTGCGATGTGAGTGTTTGACCTGCATAGCCGTTGGCTTTGTTGATTTGATACAAAATGGCTTGGCTGAAAGTGCCTGAATTGGTAAATAGGTTTCCTGTCAGATAGACTTCGTTGTTTGAGACTGCCATTCGGGGATAGTCAAACCAGGTGTTGTTGTTGAGTGGGTTTCCAGATAGAACGTATTTCCACCATCCGCCGGTGTTTGGGTTGTTGGTTTGCGAGAAGAAAAGGGCAAATTTGGAGTTGGTGGAGTTTCCAGAACATTCTTGCACAAAGAGTATGAATCTATCGGCTGCCGAGTCGTAGAGTACGTAAGGGTCGCAGGTGTTCGTGAAGTTTGTTTGGTTGATGAGTGCCGAGAGGCTTGTTTGGAATAGGAGTGTTCCGTTTTCGTTATAGTAGCGGAGCGATGAGTTGGTACCCGACACGATGAAGCCGCCATTGGAGATGGCTAAGGTGTTGTCGGCGGGTGTTGAGTTGGCATAGACATTGCCCTCAAAATTTCTGAATACCTCTGGTGTGAGGGCTGTGGTGCTTATTGGGTTTTTGTCTTTTTGTGGTGGGTTATTTTTGATGTATTCCAATTTTTCTTTGGTTTTTTGTTTGACCAAGCGTTCCACCGCTTCATTTTCGTTTTCGTGTTCAATAATTTGGGCAT
>JAYWHZ010000030.1:0-5365 GCA_043777395.1 Bacteroidota bacterium | reverse complement strand
ACTCTGCCAACGCCACCCTGAGAGGCTATGCCGAACGCAACGCCATCAACGCTCCCATTCAAGGCTCGTCGGCTGACCTGATAAAAATGGCGATGATTGATATTCAAAAAATCATGAAAAAAGAAAAACTCAAAAGCCAAATGACCCTACAAGTCCACGACGAACTGGTGTTTGATACACACCGAAGCGAGGTCGAACAACTCAAAAAAATCGTGGTCGATGGCATGCAAAACGCCATAAAACTCAACGTGCCTATCATAGCAGAAGTTGGCGTGGGCGAAAATTGGCTCGAAGCACATTGATTTATTAAAAAAACTAAGCCAGAAGCGAGTGGTAAAAAGACAATAATTTGGGTGCTTCGCTGCCTTCCCAACTATATTGCTCTTGGGCGGTTTGCAAGCCGTTGATAGAAAAAATGGCTGCCAAATTTCTATCATCAATAATCTGCTTGGTGCTCGCTGCCAAAGCCACTGCATCGGTCGGATTGATGCAAAAACCACACGAATGGTCTTCGACGATAGCCCTCACGTGTTCAAAATCGGAGGCTATCACAGGCAAACCAACGCTCATATATTCGTAAATCTTGGTTGGATAGTTGTTTGAATAATTGCCAATGGGTTTGAGCAAAGCAATGCCCAAAATGCACTTCGTCGCAATATCGAACCCAAAACTTGGACTTTGCTTGCCATAAAAAATAAGGTTATCTTTGGCTTTTTCATACCCTTCAATTGATTTAAGAACTTCATTATCAACCAAATAACTTTCGCCAATGAGATGCAGACAAATATTGGGAAAAATATTTACCAACAAGGCTACGGCTGCTATCATGGTATCCAAACTGCGTTCGAGGCTCAAGCCGCCAATGTAAAAAAGGTTGATTTTGCCATCGGTTTCCACTTGTCTTTGGGTGTTGATGTAGGGTTTATAAAATGCCAAAGCGGGATAATTCAGAATGGTTGCAAAGGTTTTTTTTCGGTTGGGATAGAGTTTTTCGTGAGGTGTTTCGGCAAAAATGAGGTTCAGATGCTGCTCTGCCAAGCCATTAAACCAAACAAAAAGACGAACATAAAGGGCATTGTTGTTGTAAGATTTGTTGCCGAGTTGAAGCCTGATGTGTTCGTGAATATCAAAAATAACGATTTTTCTGAACAGCAAACGAAGCACCAAACCCAGCGGGATGAGTTCGGGGTCGTGAAAATGAATGATTTTGGGATTGAGCCACAACGCCCGAAAAAAAATAATGGGGTGAACAAAAAGAACCCGTTGCCAAATTTTTTTGAACAAAGGCAAGCCAATGGTTTTTAGGTTCGGCACGGCATTTTTGTCGCCTTTTGGAATGAGCAAAGTGGTCTTGTAGTGCTTGGCTAAGGTAGCCGACATACGAAAAACGACACGAGGATCGTAGCAAAAATGCACCGAACTCATTTGCAAAACGTTGATGTTGGGCTGCATATTTGGCTCAAATGGACTACACTATATGTGTTAAATATTAATTTCTTTTAGGGTCGGAATGCTCAACGGTTTATTGACATATTGGACAATAAAAGGGCTGTCGCTTGCTCGGTTTAGGTCTCGTTCGCTGATAGACGACGAAAGCATCAGAATTTTGATTTGAGATTTGAGGTTTTTGGAGAGTTTATTAAATTCATCTAAAAACTGAAAACCGTCGAGCATGGGCATGTTGATGTCTAAAAACAAGAGCGAAGGAATATTTTCTTGCGAGATGCCGTTGGCTTTGTCTAAGTTTTTTAGAAAATCTAAGGCACTCATAGACCCGCCGAACACGTAGATTTTTTCGGCAAAGGCGGTGGCTTCTATCATTTTTTGGTTGATGATGTTGTCAATCTCGTTGTCATCAACCAACATGACGGATTGGTACTTGTAGATGGGGTTTTTGGTCATTATTGGATAATTATTGTATGTTTGTGTTTCAAAAACACGACACAGATGAAAAAATATAGGGTTATGCTTTGTTTATTTGGGATATTGACGTTTTATCACTGCAAAGAAACTAAAAAAAATGAATACCTCCAATTAAATACCAATAAATCTCAAATTGACAATAAAAATACAATTTTCTTGGACTCTTTGCAGGCAACCAAAGCAAAAATACACCAAAAACTCACCAAACAAGGCTTAATAAGGGTCTCCGATTTGGACTCAACCATCAGCGTAGAACTCCAATACTCGACAAGCCACAATTTTCTCAAAAAAGATGTCTATGGAGCCTTCGACGATGCCTATTTGCAAGCACCAATAGCCAAAAAACTCATCGAAGCCCAAAAAATTTTAAAACAAACAAACCCCGATTTTAGCCTCTTGATTTACGATGCTTTTAGACCCCACAAGGTGCAATACCTCATGTGGGAAATCGTGAAAAAAAACCATCAGACCCACTATGTAGCCTCGCCAAAAAACGGCTCTGTACACAATTTTGGCTGTGCCGTCGATGTTACAATCTACGATAACAAAACCCAAAAACCGCTGGATATGGGAACACCATTCGACTTTTTTGGCAAAGAAGCCGAACCCAAACATCAAAACTATTTCCTAAAAAAAGGAATCCTAACGCCAACACACATCAAAAACCGAAAACTGCTAAACCAAGCCATGATTAAAGCCAAATTTAAAGGCATAGACAACGAATGGTGGCATTTTGAAGGCTTGCCAAAACACATTGCCAAACAAAAATATGGCTTCGTAGATTTTTAAAACCCAAAAACACTTGCATACTCGCCATTTTTTTTTAAAAATTATTATAAACCAAAATCTAAACTTCATTTTATGACGTAACTATGACGATAAAAGTTTAAAATACACCATAAAATGAAAAAAAATCAACGCTTCTTTGCCTTCGCATCTGCACTAACGCTCTTGGTGGGTAGCATCTATGCCGCCGATAAACTCACCACACCCCAAAATCCGACCTCACTCCTCAAACAAATCAACGTGGCTGCCTTCGAGATGAAACCCATAAGCGGCACGCCCAGAGTCGCCGTTGTAGAGCAAACCCTCGCAGCCCAAAAAGGCATCACGTCCTATGCCGTCAATCCATCGAGCAACATCATTGCCGTGACTTTTTACCCCGACGAAACGACCGAAGCCCAAATCCTTGCCGCTATCCAGTCGTCGGACAACAGCATGGACGTGAGCAAAAAAATATTTGAAAAAGTAGCCAACGGCTGCCCCGTAGATAGCCCTTCGGCTTTTTGGACTTACGTCAAACAATTGTTTTAACATTAATTTCATTACTCATACTTAACACTTAAAAATCAAAAAAATGAAAATCTTAAACAGATTATTAATCGCCTGCGTGTTTGTAGGTTCTGTGTTTTCGGCTACCTCTTGCAAAGAAGAAATCATTGCCACGCCTGCACCCGAAAAAACCCTCTACGAACGCCTTGGCGGCATCAATGCTATCTCGGCTGTAACCGACAAATTTCTCTCGTTTGTGGTTGCCGACAACGTCATCAACGCACAGTTTGCGGCGACCATCGCCGTGCCATCACGGGTCCAACTGCTCCGCAACAACCTCATCGACCAAATCTGTCAAGGTGCTGGCGGTCCGTGTATCTACAAAGGGCAAACGATGCTTGCTTCGCACACGGGCATGAACATCACCCAAGCCCAATTTAATGCTTTGGTGGGCGATTTGGTCAAAGCACTCGACTTTTACAACGTGCCAACGAAAGAAAAAAATGATTTATTGGCAATACTCGGTCCGATGCAATCGGATATTGTAGGAAAATAAATTGATTTTTAAACAAGTTTTAAGAAACTTAATGAACCGTTTGTCGGTTTGTTGAGTTTTTTTGTTAATTTTGACAATCCAAACAAGTCTCCGCCCCAAAGTTATTGTCCTAAAAAAACAATTCAAATCCTACAAACACTATTTTTTTGATATTTTAACCAATCCAATTTTTATGCACAAATATTTATGTATTCACGGACACTACTACCAGCCGCCCCGTGAAAACGCTTGGCTCGAAGAAATAGAACTACAAGAATCGGCAAATCCTTACCACGACTGGAACGAACGCATCACCGCTGAATGCTATGCACCCAATGCTTTTTCACGTATTTTGGACGACGAACACTACATCACCAACATCGTAAACAACTATGCCAGAACCAGCTTCAATTTTGGGGCGACCCTGCTCTCGTGGCTCGAAGAAAAAGAACCCGACACCTATCAAGCCATTCTCGATGCCGACAAGATAAGCCAAGAACTCTTTGGCGGTCATGGCTCTGCCATTGCCCAAGTCTATAACCACATCATCATGCCGTTGGCAAACCAAAACGACAAGCAAACACAGATAGAATGGGGCATCAAAGATTTTCGGCATCGATTTGGACGCATGCCCGAAGGCATGTGGCTCGCCGAAACCGCCGTGGACCTCCAAACACTCGAAACACTCGTCGATAACAACATTACATTTACCATCTTGGCACCCCGACAAGCCAAAAAATACACCCGGATAGGCTCTAAAGACTGGAAAGACGGCATAGATACCAAGCAAGCCTACCTCTGCCGATTGCCCTCGAACCGAACCATTATCTTGTTTTTTTATGATGGAAAAACCTCCCAAAAAGTCGCCTTCGAGGGCATATTGGAAAATGGCAAACGGTTTGCACACAGCCTGATAGACTGTTTTGATAGCAGCCACACCGACAGCCAGCTCGTACACATAGCCACCGACGGCGAAACATACGGACACCACCACCGATATGGCGACATGGCTCTGGCTTATTGCCTTGACTATATCGAAAAAAATGAACTCGCCAAACTGACCAATTACAGCCAATATCTGAACCTCGTAGAAACCCAATATGAAGTAGAAATACACGAAAACTCGTCGTGGAGCTGCGTCCACGGCATAGAACGCTGGCGAGACGACTGCGGCTGCAACGGCGGCGGCGGGCAAGGACAATGGAATCAAAAATGGCGAAAACCGCTCCGTGAAAGCCTCAACTGGCTTCGTGATGAACTCTCAATCATCTTTGAAGAAGAACTTAAAAGCTACAACATCGAAAACCCCTGGACGCTCCGAAACCAATACGTTGAAATCGTTTTAGACCGTTCTGCCGTTAATGTTGATGCCTTTTTATTGAAAAACACAGGTAGAAAATTGGAAAACGGCGAGAGAACAAAAATACTCCGAATGCTCGAAATGCAAAGACACGCCTTGTTGATGTTTACGAGCTGTGGCTGGTTTTTTGATGAAATATCGGGTATTGAAACCATTCAAATCATGCAATATGCCAACCGTGCGATACAACTTGCCGAAAGTGAAACGGAAAAACACCTGGAAACAGAATTTTTAAAACGTCTATCCATTGCCAAAAGCAACGTACCAGAATATGG
>JAYWHZ010000029.1:0-5405 GCA_043777395.1 Bacteroidota bacterium | reverse complement strand
GTGGTGCCGTTGGTCAGTGTGGGGTTTGGCAGCCATTGGTAGGTTCGTGTGCCTCTGGCTCTGAGTAGGGTAGGGAATAAGGGGCAAATCAATCCTACGGTGTCGATGGTGATTTTTGGCAATGGAAAAACGTTGATGGTTCTCACGAGGCTGTCTGTGCTGACGCAGTTTTCGACAAATATTTTTACTCGGTAGGTTCCAAAGTTGTTGTAAGTGTGGCTTGCAGGGTTTTGTCGGCTTATGGGTGAGCCATCGCCAAAGTCCCAATAGAAATTGGTTTGCCCCGAGCTCAGGTTGGAGAAGGTAAACCTGGCGGGTTTGCCACAAAATTTGAGGTCTGAGGGCTGAACTGCAAAGTTGGCTCTGGTGTCTATGTATTTGAAGTCGAGTTTGAATACTGCCATGTTGCAGTTTCGGCTGTTGTTGGTGTTCGAGACGTTGTTGTTGGTAATGGGAAAATCGGAGTTTCTGCCGCAACCTGCACACACGGCGTGATAGACGATGCCTTGCTTATCAAATCGGCATGTGCCGCCATCGACGTGTTCGGCGCTTCTGTTTCCGCCTATGTATGTGCCGTAGGTTAGGTTTGCGGCGTTGCTGTCGAGTACCATCAGGTAGAGGTCGTTGTTATCTGTTTGGGATTGGAATGCGTTGGCGGTGATGGGTAAGCCTCGGGTTGAGCCGCTGTTGCCTCGTCCTAAGTTTGAACCCCAGCCGGCGAGGTATATTCGGTTGCAGACATCGACCAGGAAGGCTGTTGGCGATATGTTTGGGTTATTGTTGTTGTTTGCTCCAAAGACGGTTGAGAGTGTTCGGTTGGTTAGGTTGGTGGTATATCGGGCTATAAATTGTTTGCCGTTGGTGTTTGAATAGACGTTTTGGGACACGGGCATGTTTCCTTTCGATTGTCCATAAACGAATATCTGCCCTGTGTTGTCGGCTTGTATAAAGTAGGACTGGTCGTAGGCAGAAGTGCCAATGTAAGTGCCGTTTAAGATTGTGGAGCCTGATGGGTTTAGCCTCACGATGAATCCATCGGCTTGCCCGCCTTGGTAGTTTCGGGTGTGTCCGCTGCCAAGTCCAATAGGAAAGTTGTTGCTTGCTGTTCCGCCAGTGGCATAGACGTTTAGGTTTGGGTCTATGTATAAGCCATAGACGGCGTCGTCGTCGTTTCCGCCAAGAAAAGTAGCCCAAGTGAGGTTGGTCAGGCTGCTGTTCATTTTGAATACCACGCCGTCTTTTGAGCTGCTTATGTTGCGTTGTACGGCACCGAAGGTGGTTGGAAAGTTTGATGATTTTGAGTTGCAGGCGACATATACATTTCCCGAAGGGTCAAGTATTATTTCGCCCCGAGACACATCGCCGTAGTTGAATAAGAGTTTGTTGTCTATCGAGCCGTTGTTGGTAAATCCTTCGCCGTCGTCTTGGTTTCCGCCTACAAACGTGGAGGCTATGAGTTGCCCTGTGGGTGAAAATTTGGTTATTATCAGGTCGTAGTTGCCGTTGTGTGTGTTGTCGAAGGTGTTGAGTGTGGTCGGAAAGTCGTTTGATTCTGTTTTTCCGAGTACAAATAGCTCGTCGTTTTGGTTTGTTACGAGGCTCATGGGCAGGTCGTTGTCTGTGCCGCCGAGGTAGGTAGAGTAGAGCAGTGCATTGCCGTTGGCGTTAAATTTGGAGATGACCATGTCGGTTTCTCCGCCCGAGAAGTTGCGGCTGTATGCCCCGATGGTTGTTGGATACGAGCCTGGTGTGGAGCTCAATACGTGTATGCCGCCTGCGTATAGGTTTCCGTCTTTGTCGTAGGTAGCGGTGAAGCCCCAATTGTCGGCAAACGAGCCTGTGTATGACGAGAATATGAGTGTTGGGTCTATGACGAGTGCGTAGTTTTTGTTGTATCCATTGGGAAAAACGTAGGTCAGCAGGTTATTTTTGAGTTTATAATGGCATTTGACTTCGGTTTTTTGTCCGTTGATGATTTGGTAGGTGTAGGGTGCTTTTTCGATGGTATATCCCACGGTGGTTCGTATGATGAGGTTGCCGTCTTTGGTGAGTTCGATGCTGTCTTTTAAGCCTTCATATTGTATTTGTATTTGTTTTGGGTTGGCGTTTGGTTCAACGATGAGGTCATATTTGAGTTGGTTATTTTCGTTGTAGTAGATGTTGAGGTCAATGCCTTTGTAGAGTTTAAGGAGTTTTATGGCACCAAAATTTTTGATGTTTTCTATCCATTTTTCTGGTTTTTGGTTTGTGTAGTCGTTATAAATAAACGTTCGTTGTTCGGCATATTGTCTTTCGATGTTTGGGTTTGCGTTGATGAATGTGGCTTTATAGACGTGGTGTTTGAGTTCGGTTTTTTGTCCCATGGGTTTGGGTTCGTCGTTGTTTTTCAAGCCATGGAGCAGTGGGTTTGTTTCAAAGAAATGGTAGGTCAATGTATTGTTTTCTACAAACAGTTCGCCGTTTGGCAGGTTGGTGTGTGCCACGACTTGGGGCGGGTGCTGCCCTTTGTTTTGGCTAAAAGCAAGGATTTGGTTTTGTGCATATTGCTGAGAAAGCCCATTTTTGCCCACCAAAAGCAGCAGAAACAAACCTATTAACCTAAATTTATTTATCATCATGTGTCGATTTTTTTGGTTGATGTATTGTTAATGTTCATATTGAACTTATTTAAACTTTTTAATTTTGGCTAATAAATTTGGATAAATCTCATTTTTATGGGCAGAGATTGCGGGTCAAGCCCGCAATGACCACAGCAAGTCATTCTGCGTTTGATGCGGAATCTCCAGAATATAGCCATCTTTGCTTTTTGCAACTAAAAGTTTAAACAACCTCCTTTTCTAAATTCTCTGCTTGACAGTTTAAAGTTAATATTATAAGGTTGATTTTGAAAGTTAAATATCAATTTGTTGGGCGTCTCGTAGCCTTGCAACCAACCACTACATCTACGAAAATCGAACGTGTTTTGTTTGGTGATGCCCAAAATCTATGCCAAAATTTGTCTTTTCATAACACAGCTTTTAGCCCAAAAGTTGTTCAAAATTAAAAAAACTTAGCCCAAAACGACCATCAAGCCCAACAACAAAATCCAAATCTGCACCAAGATACTTGATTTTTTTCGACACCGATTATTTTTTATCTTTTAAATAAATCAAAGGCATTTTGGCTTGTTTTTTCCCCAATTTTTTCTATCCCAATGCCATAGACCTCTGCCAGCGTCTGGGCAATGATAGCAATGTAGCTGCTTTCGTTTCGCTTGCCCCTATGCGGCACCGGCGGCAGGTAGGGCGAATCGGTTTCGAGCAGCAAATGCTCCAAATCAATGTGGGCTAATGTGGCTCTCAAATGGGTATTTTTGTAGGTCAAAACGCCGCCTATACCCAACAAAAATCCGCACCCGATGGCTTCGTTTGCCTCCTGAACGCTGCCCGTAAAACAATGAAAAACACCACGCAAACCCTTATTTCTAAATTTTTTGATGCTCTCCAAACACGCCCCAAACGCCTCTCTCGAATGGACCGAAACAGGTTTTTGATGCTCTATTGCCAACATGACTTGGTGTTCAAAGACTTTTTTTTGCGTTTCTAAATTGTCTCTTCGCCAATGCAAATCGATGCCTATCTCGCCAATGGCACAAAAATCGCCTTCTTTCAAATGCTTTTCTACGGTATCCAACTGTTGGGAATAAAGTTCGTCGTCCACATAGCACGGGTGAATGCCCATCATCGGGAAGCAATTTGTTGGGAATTGGAATGCGAGTTCGAGCATTTTTTCGATGCTTTGGAGGTCTATATTGGGCAAAAAAAGTTTGGTTACGCCAGCGTCTATTGCCCGTTGTACCGTCGGGATTCTGTCGGCATCAAATTCTTTTTCGTATAAATGGCAATGGGTATCTACAAACATTTGTGGTTGGAGTGTTTTTTTAATCTGCGGTTGTGTCTATGTTTTGGAGGTAGCCTTCATCTTTTTTGAGTGCGTTGCCGTCGGCGGCTGTGGTGGCTAATAGGTCGCAGTGGTTGTTGAGTTGGTTGGTGGCATGCCCTTTGACCCAAACGAGTTTCAAGGTGTTTTGGGGATAAATATTGAGGAAACGCTGCCAGAGGTCGGCATTTTTTTTGCCTACGAAGTTCTTTTTTTTCCACCCGAAGACCCATTTTTTTTCTATCGAATTGACCACATACTGGCTATCCGTAAAGATTGTTACTTGGTGGTCAGAGCCTTTGAGCGTTTCGAGAGCCACGATAACAGCCATGAGTTCCATGCGGTTGTTGGTGGTCAGTTGGTAGCCTTGGGCAATTTCTTTGCGGTGCTGCCCCGATAGCAATACGACCCCAAAGCCGCCCCTGCCCGGGTTTCCCCTCGATGAGCCATCGGTATAGATTTGTATTTCCGCCATTTGATTTATTGGTTTGGGTGTTATTGTGATTGATATTTTTTTGGTGTGGTGCCAAATTTGTGTTTAAAGGCTTGTGTGAAGCTCGATAGGTTTTCAAAACCTGCGTCGTGGTAGAGGTCGCTTGGGCGTTGTTGTTGGGTTTTGAGAAGCAGAGCCGATTGTTCCAATCGTTTTTCTTGAAACCACTTGATGGGCGAATGGTTGTAGGTCTTAAAAAACTGGCGTTTGAATGTCGATAGGCTCATGTGGCACAAAAAAGCGAGGTCTTCGACGTGTAGTTTGTTGTTGATGTTTTGTTCTATGTTTTTTTTGAAGTTGAGGTGTTGTTGGTTTTGGTTGTTTTTTGCAAAGTTGTTTAGGAAATTAGAGCCTTGTTTGCCGATGAGGTAGAGCATTATCTCTTCCAATTTGGTTTCAAAAAGGGTTTCTTGCAAAGCATTGGGTGTGTTTTTGAGTTGTAGGAGCGTTTGCACAAAATTTTTGATGTAGGCATCGTAGTCAAACACCAAAAAGCCTTCGTCGGTGTGCGTGTTGGCGTGTTGTCTGGTGTTGATATGGTGTTTATTTATCAATTTTTGGAGTGTCTCGTCGTCAAAAAAGAGCAATATGCTGCGGTAGTTTTGTTTTTCTGATAGGTTTTCGGTCATCAGGCAGTTGCCCGACTTGATGAGCAGAAACTGCGTGTTGTCGATGCGTTTGTTGTTGTTAAAATGGATAATTTCTTTGGTTCCATCAACCAAAAAACTAAACACATTGAGTTTTAGGTTTATCTTGTTTCGGTTGCAGGCTGTGGCTGCATAATAATCGTGGACAAAGAGTTTGTTTTTAGATAAAAAACTGCTCAAATCTTGCGGAAGTGTCTGGACTGATGTGGGCATGTGTGGTATGATTTTGGCATGTTTGGGTTAATTTTTTGCCTTGCGGTGCTGCTCAAAACGGTGGGTAGCCGCCAAACCAAAACCAATAACCATAACCACCGTTCCAATCCAAAGCACATTGATAAACGGAAAAT
>JAYWHZ010000028.1:0-5476 GCA_043777395.1 Bacteroidota bacterium | reverse complement strand
TGGCTTCTGTCGCCACTTTTTTCTATTGCCCTGATGATTTCCATGTTGCTTGCCGACGGAAACGCCTGCCAAAGGCAAGCCACCAAGCCACACAGCACCGGAGCAGCAAACGAAGTGCCGTTGCCCAGACCTACGCCGCCGCCGCCATAAGACACAATAGTTCCCGCCCCAACACTCATCACGTTGGGTTTGATGCGTCGGTCGCTGGTCAAGCCCGTGGAGCTAAATGCTGCCCTTTTGCCGCTGGTGTCCACTGCCCCCACCGACAAGATGCTGTCGGCATCGGCGGGTGCGGCAATGTATTGCCACGAGGAGTTGCCAAAGTTTCCGGCTGCCGTGATGCAAATCATGCCTTTTCGGGCTGCCATAGTTTGAGCGATAGAGATGGGAGCCGTGCGTCCGTTCATGTCTTTGTAGGTGTGGTTTGTGGCTGGGTCGTCAAATTCGTAGTAAGCCAGCGACGTGTTGATGATGCTCACGCCGTTGCTGTCGGCATATTCGGCGGCGGCTATCCAGTTATATTCTTCGATGAGGCGTTCGCTTTCGGTGTTTTCGGTTCGGTATAGCGAGTAGAAGGCGTTTGGGGCTGTGCCAATGAGTTCGCCTTTGAGGTAGCCCGCCATACACGAAAGCACTGCGGTGCCGTGGCTGTCGTAGCCAAAAATATTGCCGTTTTGTGGGTTTACGAAGTCTTTTTTGTCAATGATTCTGCCTGTGTTCATCAACCGTTCGAGGGCAATGTGTTGGTCGGCATTAGAAAATCCGGCATCGGTTACGCCAATGTGCATGCGTTCGCCTTTGAAACCCATTTGGTGTAGGTATTCTCCATTCAATATTTTGATTTGGCGTTCGCTTCTGCCGTATAGTTCTACCTCGTCGGTTGTGGCAATGGTTTTAGGGTTTGGTTTTAGGGGTATCGTTGTTCCAAATTTTTGAGAATGGGCTGTGCTGGTTGTCTGTTCGATGGATTGGCATCGGCTCAGGGGTGTTTTTTTAGATTTGACAAACGGCAGAGCCAAAATGGCGTTGAGTTGGTTGGTGTCGTTGATTTGAGCCACCGAGCCGTTGAGCCATTTGAGGTTGTAGATAATTGTTGCACCTGCTTGTTTTATGGCGTTGGTGTATGTTTTGTTTACGGGAAGGTCCGATTGGTCTATGGCGATTTTTTGGCGTTGTCGTCGGTCGAGTGCTTGTTGGGATAGAAAAAGTGATGGATTATTGATTGAAAACTCAGAATTTTTTTTATCAGTAAATTCGATAAAATAGATTTTATTTGCCACTTGCGAATGTGCATTTGTAGCAATTAAAATAAAAAAGATGAGGTATAAAAAGTGATGTTTCATTGTGTTTATGATATTGATTTTGAATGTTTTTTAGAGGTGTTAGCGTCCGCAAGCAATGGTAGCGAAATAGATTTTTGAGTCTGGCGATTGTGCCAATATGCTTCTTGCCGAGGCTTCGAGGGTTGCTCCGGTGGTCATCACGTCGTCTATGAGCAAGATAGATTTGTGGTTGATGGTGTGTAGTTTTTGGACTTCAAACACGTTAGCGACGTTGTTCCAGCGTTCGTTTTTATCTTTTTTGGTCTGCGATTGTGTAAATATCGTTCGTTTGAGGGCGTGAGGTTCTAAGGGAATGTTCATGGCTTGGCTCAATCCTTCTCCAAACACTTCGGACTGATTGAAACCCCTCATGCGTTGTTTTTTGGGGTGGAGCGGCACGGGTACTATCACGTCGATGTTTTGGTAGGCTTCGGCGGCAGATAGCTCCTTGCCAAACCAATTGCCGATGGTGTTGCCGATGGTTTTGCCGTCGTAGTATTTGAGGTTGTGCAATAAATTTTGGATAGCTCCGCCTTTTTGATAAAAATAATACGATGCCACGCCATAGACCGGCAGCCTTCCCCAAAAAAGTTTTGCCAGCGGGTTGTCGTCCCAAAGGTGATAGTTGGTTTTGGGCAATTTGTATTCGCAGTGGTTGCAGATGGTCTGTTCGTGTTTGAGCAATCCGTTTTCGCAAGCCATGCACACTCTTGGATAAAACAAATCAATAAAATCGTTGAGCATTTTCTTATGATTTACACTTAAAATTAAAACACAATTAAACTTGTAAAGTTAAACAGATTAATCAAAAAAATATTATTTATCATCTCAAAAGGCATTCAAATTTTGTGTTTTGTATCTATGGTTATCGTTACGGGGCCGTCGTTGAGGAGTGTCAGTTTCATATCTGCTCCAAAAATGCCCGTTTGAATATTTTTTTCCATTTTTTGGCTCAGTATCTCTATTGTTTTTTCGTATAAAGGCATGGCTATCTCGGGTTTGGCGGCTTGTACAAAACTCGGTCTGTTGCCTTTTTTGGTGCTTGCCTGCAACGTAAATTGGCTCACAAGCAAAATATCGCCTCCAATATCCAGCACCGAATGGTTCATGAGACCTTCGCTGTCGTTAAAAATACGAAGGTAAACAATTTTATGACAAAGCCATTCTATGTCGTCTCTCATGGTATCGTCTGCTTCAAAACCCACCAAAACCACCAAACCTTTGCCTATCGAGCCAACGGTTTTGCCTTCTACTACGACCATTGCATTGGCAACTCTTTGTATGACGGTTTTCATCTTCTATTTGTTTCTCAATCCAATTGTTTGGGCTAAATTAATTATTTTTTTGTTATTTTACAACATCATCATCAAATCTACATATCTACCCCAATTTTTTCGCCCGATGCAAAAAATATTTTTTCTTATTTCATTTATTATCTGCTCTACCCACTCGCTTTTTGCACAAATAACGGGCGGACGCAGCACCTTTGCCTTTCTCAACTTGGTGCCTTCGGCAAGAGTGGCTTCGCTCGGCGGCAACGCCCTTGCCGTGTGGGACAAAGACGTGAACCTCGCCTTTCACAATCCTTCATTGATAGACAGCAACCTCCATCGGCAGGGCGCCTTGAGCTATGTCAATTATTTGAGCGACATTGCTTTTGGTGCGGCGGTTTATGGGCATCGGTTCAAAAAAATTGGGACGCTGGTCGGTGCTGTTCAATATGTCAATTATGGCACTTTTCAGGGTGCAGACGAAACGGGCAATCTCACCACGACTTTTGGTGCAGCCGAATACAATATTCAGCTTGGCTACGCCTATAGCATCAGACCCAAAATAAAATTGGGAACGAACTTAAAATACATCAGCTCCTCGTTTGAAACGTACACCTCGTGGGGCATGGCAGGAGATTTGGCGGTGAGCTATGTCGATACGGGTTCGAGGTTTGTGGTCAGTTTGAT
The DNA here is from genome assembly GCA_043777395.1 of Bacteroidota bacterium. Lineage (GTDB taxonomy): Bacteria > Bacteroidota > Bacteroidia > UBA7662 > JAYWHZ01 > JAYWHZ01. The sequence continues at coordinate 2,196 of JAYWHZ010000028.1, read as the reverse complement.
AGCAAAAAACATTGGTTATCAGTTCAAGCCCTACGTCGATGGCAACCGAGAGCCACTGCCCTTCGATGTGCAGCTGGGCGTGAGCAAGCGTTTGGCAAAAGCCCCTTTTCGGTATGGCATCGTGCTTCAAAACCTCACCCGATTTAACACCCGCTACAACGACCCCAACGATATTTATTATAGGCAAATACAACTTGACCAAAACGGACAGCCAACGACCGATACCAAACCGCACATTGGCGACAAGATGCTCCGACACGTGATACTCAACGGCGAGTTTTTGTTGGGCAAGGCGCTGCAAGTCAGGGTAGGCTACAACCACCTTCGGCGGCGAGAATTGGCATTGCCCAACGGCACGGGTCGCAATGGTTTTACGTTTGGAGCGGGTCTAAAATTGGGTCGTTTGCACGTCAATTATGCCAATTCGGCTTATAGCTTGGCTGCTACGGCACACCATTTTTCGATGAATCTTTATTTGTCGAGATAGCAACGGTGGCGTTTTTTTTGACGTTTGTTTGGGGCAATGTATTTATCAGTCTTGTTTGACGGAGGCGATGTTGTCTGAATTGAAGAGATAAACCACAAATTTTAGGGGTTCTAACAGATAGGATACCAAGCCTGACTCGCTTTTCCACCAGTTGGTTTCATTAAATCTGCCGTTGTTTGCGGCGGCGATTTCCAATTTTATTGCCATTAATCCATTGGCTTTAAACACTTTTTTGAATGCAAAGTAAGCTCTTCGGGTGTGAAAGGCATCGCTCACCAAGATGATGTGTTTTGTGTTTGGGTTTTGTTTGATGTATTTGACCAAGTCTTGTGCTTCGTCGAAGGTGCTTGTGGCTCCGTTTTTGCTGCTTGGGATTAATAAAACGGGCGATAGTTGATTATTTTTTAATACAATGTTGATGCAAATCGTGTCGCTCGTAGGAAAAAGGTGTGCAAAAGCCGAAGTCATTGGTGCTTCAAAGGTTGTGGCAATTTTTGGGGCGTAGTTGGCTTGTCTAAGTTGTATGGCTTTGTGTGTTCGGGTGGTCCAATTTCCAGACAAGATGAGTATCAAGTCGGCGTTTTTGGTGGCGTTGTCGAGGGTAAAAAACTGGGCATATTGGGTCAAAAAAAATGTTGGGAAGCAGATTATTGCCACGACAAATAGGATTGAACTCCAAAAAAATGTTTTAAAAAATAAATTCAACCAGCGTCCAATCATTCAATTAAATAATTAAAGTAGAAAAAAAATCAAATGGTGTTTAGATATAAAAAGAAACTGACGACGGTTTGTTCATCGTCAATTTCTTTAAGGATTGGTATTTTAATTTTTTGTTTTTACTTCAATTCCAAAGCCCCTTCGCCTATTTTGTAGCCGTCGCTATAGACTTCTATCTTGTAGTTGCCTTCGGCGTAGTCGCTTCCTTTGGCAAAATAGATACACACGGGCGTGTCGGTGCCTTGGTAGTCTATCGAGGCTTTTTTGGTGTAGAGGGCTTGGCTTCCTTCGACCAAAAACCGTCCCGAGCCTTCCTCTTCTACGTAGAGCGTTACGCCGCTGGGGTCTATGATGCGTACAATCACGTCTCGGTAGCCTTTTTGCGACACCCGGTTTTCTTGCAAGGTGAAGCACGTTTTTATTTTTTCTACGTTTCGGGAGCGTTTGCTGTCAAGTTCTTTGCCGCTGGAGCGAAACCGCACGCCCTGCGACACGACGGTCGTGGCTTTGAGTATGGCTGCTGTCGAGAGTCTATTAAACATATCGACGTTTTCTTGTGTTATCTTTTCGTTTTTGTTTCGGGCATCGGCAACTTCGGTTTTTAGTCCTGTGTTTTCGAGTTTCAGGCTTTCGTTGGCTCTGATGAGGGAGTCTATCTGGGCGAGGTAGCGTTTTTTGAAGTCGCCAAGGCGGGCATTTTCCGATTTGAATTTGGAGAGTTCTTGACGGCTGATTTTGCCCACTCGAATCATGCTATCGAGCGACTTGCTTTTGAGTTCGAGTTGGTAGCTCGATGCCACGATGAGGCTGTCGAGTTGTGTGTTTCTGCCTTTAAAAATCGATAAATCTGCTTGCATCTGAGTGATTTGCTGGTTTTTTTCTTCTATCAGGCGTTTGGCTTCGAGTTGCATGTCTGACATGTCTTTGTTGCCTTTCCAGAAATATCCGCCCAAGCCTATGGCAGCCAAAAGGGCAATGATAAGAGCCGTGAT
>JAYWHZ010000027.1:0-5486 GCA_043777395.1 Bacteroidota bacterium | reverse complement strand
AAAAAGTAAAACCATCATCTCTAACAACCAATTGACGTTTGCGTGATAGCTCGAATAAAAACCTGATTTTTGTAAATAGAATAAATTTTTGGGTCTTAGGATTTGTATTTTTTTACCAAATCCATTACGTTTTCATAAGACAAAGGCAGCAACTTTAAACCAAAAAACAGAGCCACATTTGCCACCATCGGCAAGCCCACCGCCAGATATGTGTTGCCTACAAAATACCCTCTACCCAGCCATATACCGCCCCACGAAAGCACACAAAAGACCAAGATTTTAGCCATCAAAAGCCAGTTGGGTTTCAGTTTTAGAGCATAAAAACTATATGCAAAATGACTTCCTGCAACAAAAAACTGCGTACAAACCGATATTTTGGCAACCTCGACGGCGTTGGCACCAAAATAATGAAGTCCAACAACGTTTGCCGACACATTAAAAAGAAGGGCAATGGCAGCAATACTGTTCAGAAATTTAAGTTCAGATGTAGCCGTCAGGAGTGTTCCAAAAACATAGATACTACCAATGGGAATGATGCTAAAAATCAAGTAGCCAAACGTTTGCTCGTAGTAGGCGGTGCTTTTGGTATATAAAAGTTGCATCAATTCGGCATCAAACACCGAGCAAACAACGGCAACGAGGTAAGTCCCCACAAACATTAAGACGGCTGCAAGTTGAACCAAATTTTTGAGTTCGTCGGGTTTGTTTTGGGTAAAAAGTTTTGAAAACATGGGCAGCAGCAAGCCACCAAAAAGCATAGCAAACATATTGACGGCATCGACCATGCGGTAAGAAGCCGAATAAATGCCCACATCGACATCAGACCTAAACTTACTTAACAACACAACGTCGATGCGGTTATAAAAACTCATCAGCAAGCCCAAAGTGGCAAAAGGCAGCATCTGACCAAGCAGCACCAGCTGCTGTTTGCTGTGCCAAACCAATTTGTAGTCGGGTTTTTGTTGGTTCAGCCAATAAAAAATAAGGAGGCTCGTAGCCATCAAAGCCAACGTTTGGCTATAAATAAACGTGTTGATGGATAAAAAACGGTTGCCCAAAGTGGTGTAAATCAATGGGATACAAAGCATGATGGTTATCAATCGGTCTAAAACCGACCCGACGCTATCGGCGGCATAGAGGTGCAGCCCCGATAGGTTGCTTCGCAAGAAAAGGATAAAACCCACCAAGGCTTGATTGAGTGCCATAAAACACAGCCCATAAATCATTTTCAGATTGTAGTGGTTGGCAAAGGCAAAGCCCAACGTGGCACAAAAATAACACACAAAAAGCAGGCATTTGGTTAGTAGCAGCTCACTAAAATTGTCTTTAAAAGCGTGTTTGTTGCTCGCAATTTGCTTGGTGTTGTAGGTGTTGATGCCAAAATCGAGGACAGCAGAAAAGAGAAAAGCAATACTATAAAGTGTGTAATAAAAGCCGTATGCTTGCTCGCCGGTTTGGTTTTGGACAGCCCTGTCGATGCCAAAAATCCAAAAGGGTTTGACCAAAAACGTGAGTACAAACACAAATGCTATGTTTTTTACAAAAATTTGCCGCACCTACTGTTCTATTGTTCTAAAAAAAGATAAAATGCTTTTGGTCAATGGTTTAATTAATCTACAATGGTCAGTTTTATCATGTTTGTCAGTGCTTCCCAATGCAAGGGCATGCTTGCCGTGTTGATGATGATGTCGCCCCGTCTGACCAGTTGCAGGTCTTTGAGTATGTGGTTCACGTCATCTACGGTGGTGTCTATGTTGGTACTTTTGGCATAAAAAAACGTTCTGATGCCCCACACCAAACTCAGCCGAGTGAGCAGGCGTTCGTTGAAGGTGAAGACAAAAAGTTGGGCTTTGGGTCTAAAACTTGATATTCTGATGGCTGTATAACCCGATTTGGTCATCGACACAATGCCTTTGGCTTCCACGTGTTGGGCGGTTTTTACGGCAGTATAGCAGATAGAATCCGATAGGAAAGCGATAGATTTTTTGTCCATCGAGTCTATATTTACCAATCGGTTGTAGATAGGAATTGTGATTTGGGTTTCTACCGAAGTGATGATTCGGGTCATGTTATTGACCACATTTATAGGGTCTATACCCACCGATGTTTCGGCACTGAGCATCACGGCATCGGTGCCATCGAGTACGGCATTGGCTACGTCGTTGGCTTCGGCACGGGTGGGCATGTAGCTCGTTATCATCGATTCCATCATTTGGGTAGCAACGATAACGGGTTTTGCCATGTCTTTACATTTTTTAACAATCATTTTTTGAATTAATGGCACTTCTTCTATCGGCATTTCTACGCCCAAATCGCCCCGTGCCACCATCACACCATCGCTTTGCATCATAATGTCGTCTATGTTCTTGACCGCCGATGGTTTTTCTATTTTTGAGATAATCCAAATATCTTTGCCTTGCAGTTTAATTTTTTCTCTCAATCGCTTGACGTCCGTTGCTTTGCGAACAAACGAAAGGGCAACCCAGTCCAAGTCATTTTCTAATATAAAAGCAAGGTCTTTTTCGTCTTTTTCGGTCAATGAAGGCAACGATACTTCGGTATTGGGCAGATTAACGCCTTTTTTGGATGATAGCACGCCGCCATTGACCACCAACGTACGCACCAAATCCACGCCGTTGGTCTCCAACACAATGAGTTTGAGTTTGCCGTCGTCCAAAAGTATAAAATCGTCTTTGGCTACATCTTGCGGAAACTCCTTGTAGTTCAAATAGACTTTGTGTTGTGTCCCAACGATTTTGAGGGTTGTGATGAGCAGTTCGTCGCCTTCTTTGATGGTTGCGGAGCCGTTTTCCATGTCGCCAATTCTAATTTTTGGACCTTGCAAATCGCCCAAGATAGCCACTGTGGTGCCAAGTTCTTTGTTGATTTCTCTGATGGTTTTGATGACTTCGAGGTGTGTGCTGTGTTCGCCGTGCGAAAAATTGATTCTAAACACATCAACGCCTGCTTTAATCATGCCTATCAAAATAGATTTTTCGGCACAAGCAGGTCCGACGGTGGCAACAATTTTGGTGCGGTTAAAATTAAAATAAGCCATAGGTGTGGTTTTAAAAATAATGTGGAATAAGTAAAAATGCAGTCAGCTTTTGTGTAGGCTGCAAAATTACATTTTTTTATTTGAAGCAACAAGTAAACGCCATTGTTTTCTAATAAATCCATGTCCCAATTTTCAAAAGCAAGGGATAATGCCAATAAATATTTTCACCCAGCACGTAGGTCGTCGCCGTCAGGGCATTGAGCAAACACAAAACAACAAGCAGTTTACGAATCAAGTCACTGTTTTTTTCTATGCTACACAGATAATAAACCGAGATAAACACAAACGGAAACCCATAGCCCAGCGACCTCGTAATGTCGGCAACGGCAAACGAACCAACGCCAATGGCAAGCGTAGGCAAGCCAAAGAGACAGAGCAAAAACCATTGCCGTCGAAGCCACATAGCACCAATTGCCAACACAAGCAGCAGCCAAAAACTCTCAAAAGCCGAATATAATCCCAGCGGTATGAGGTTGGCTTGACGCAAAATCCACAAAAACCCCAAATCGTTTGGATTGCTTATAGGCGTAGTGAGTCCAAATTTATACCTCAAAAACCACCGCACACACACGGCAGCAAACAGCGAGGCAAGCACCCAAAAAATGGGTTTGGCAGATAAAAAAAATGTTTTAATAGAAAAATGCTGAGTCAAATTATTTTTTATGAAACCATGCCAAACGCCTACAAAAACAGTCGAAATAAAAGCCCTCTCGTCTGTAAAGCAAGCCAAAAAGCAGCACAAGGCAATTAGTAAACTGTTTTCAAAAAACATAGCCAGCAGCAGCAGCAAAAACGCCATGCCGTCAAACCAACCATAAATATCGATAAAACAAGCCTTAGCAAAAAAAATATTGAGGCAGCCAAACGCCAGAATATAAACCAAAAGCGGGTCAAAGGCTTTAAAATGTTTGTTTGTAAGCAAAATCATAATCCACACAAACAGCAAGCCCAGGGCGTTTTGAAACAACATGCTCTGCCTCAAATCCATAGACAAACAGCGGGCAATGGTAGGCATGAGGAGGCGAAAATTGATTTTTCCGCCGTTGCTTCGGTCGGCTACTTCGGGCATCAGCGTGGTGATTGGCGTGAGCAGATGCTGGGTTTTTGCCCTAAAAATCGGGGCATGATTATAACCAACTGGTGTGCCAAATGCCCTGTCGAGCCAATCGGTGATGCCTTTGGGAGGCGAAAAAACACACAGCCAAACGATGCAAAACAGCCAAAACTTTGGTAAAGCAAAAGGCTTGCTGTCGAAATTTTGAAGCCAAGCAATGCTTTTTAGATAAGCAATTTCTAACATAAAACTCTACTTGGTTACAGGGTAAAAAAATTCTGAAACGTAAAATTAGAAATAATTTTTTTCTATTCAATTTTTACCTTAAAAAACCTATTTTCAATACACAATCCTAAAAACGGCATCGCTGCCAAACGCAAGCGGATTGCTGACCCTCACGACATAAAAACCTCGTGAAAAACTACCCATCGCCTCAACGATATTCTGGCTGCCCGAAGCCACAAAAACATTCTTTTGAACCAAAAACCGACCAAAAATACCACACACACTCAACACCAGCGTTTGGTCTGATGCCGACTCGATAGCCAACCAAAGGGTTTGCTGCTCGGCATTGACCACAGGCCGAAAAACGGTTGTATCTGCATTATTTTTGCTTGACTGACTCACCGAAACGACGTCGTAACAACTAAAATTGCCATCAAAATCGATTTGTTTGAGGCGATAGTAGGCTTTTGAACCCAAAAACTGGGGAAAAATCGCCTCAAAAGTATATTTACCACCCGAAGATGCCCCCAAAAGAAACCAACTCGACAGGCAAACTCTCACAAGCGTAACTTATAGTTTTGTGTTTGTTAAGGGTGTTTGTTTTTGGGTCAAACCTTACAGGTTTTTATCTGTCTTTGAAAATAAATTGTCACAAATATACATTACTTTTTAATAAAATATTACAAAAAATGCCTTGTTTTGATGTTGTTCCTTCTATCTCTTGTCGTTTCAAACTTTTTATTGAAATTTGGTTTTAATATATAGGGTTGGCATGAATACTAACCCTACTGAAAATATTTTTTGCCTCACCAATTTTACCGATTTGTAGCTGTTAATGTCTTGGTTGTCATTTTGGTGTGTCAAACCTTTAAGGTTTATTGATTTTGCCCTAATTTTCAATTTTTTAATTCATACCATTCAATTAAAATGTATTTTTGAACTCCCAAATCGCTCTATCCAATTCATCAACCATCTTAAACCAAATTCTTAAACCAAAAAAATGAGCAATCCTTTACCAACACCCAATGCCAAAACGTTCAAACCTTACATTGCTCCCGAGCAAAACGTAGCCGAATTTACCCTGAAATCTATCTTACTGGGTTCGATTTTTGGTGTCATCTTTGGTATGGCAACCGTCTATCTGGCTCT